>NZ_JANKBZ010000026.1 GCF_024623785.1 Archangium lipolyticum | reverse complement strand
TGCCCAAACTCCTCATGCGCCCACAGCGAAGCTACTGCTGCCGTCATCTCCTTCCTCATGACTCTATAAGTCATGGAATGCGGCGCACCATTCCCCCGGTTGGCCAAATGTGGCTAATGCTCAGCTCCCAGAGGGAGAGGGAGCTTGCACGGGTTCAACTCGAGGGGCTCGATACCCTCACCCCGTCCCTCTCCCGGCGGGAGAGGGGTGTTTGGGGTCGTTCAGGAGTGTGGATCGGTCTGGGCCGGCTCGGATGCGTCCGGCGTCGAGTCCGTGTCCGCCAGCAGCAGCGCCTTCATCTTCTCCAGGCTCTTGCGCGTCTTGTCCACGAACGCGTTCTGCGAGCCGATCCGCTCCGCCGCCTCCAGCGTCCGCTCGTAGATGTTGATGGACTTGGTCAGCAGCACCCGCACCTTCTTGCGCAGCTCCTCGCGGTACACCTGCGCCTCCTCCGCGTCCAGCTCCGCCGGCGCCGGCGAGTTCACCAGGTGCTCGTACAGGTTCTCGTACATCGTCCCGATCTGCGAGCCCGCCGCCGTCGCCCAGTGGCCGTTGCCCACCCGGATCGATCGCAGGTAGTGCCCCTGTGCTGACAGCAGCAGCTCGGCCTTGTAGTTCAGGTCGTTCGCCAGCGCGTCGCTCCCCTTGGCCGGATCCAACTTCACCGTCTCGTAGTGCAGCCGGTAGATCTCCCCGATGAAGAAGTGCGCCTGCGCCGGGAAGTAGTCCTCCACCTCGTCCTTGTCCGACAGCCCCTCGTACGTCCCCAGCGCCTTGCGCAGCGTGGTCTCCGCCTTCTCCGACTGTCCGGACTCCAGCTCGCACACGCCCTGCTGCACTTGCGCCTCCAGGCGCTTGCCCACCGGCAGGTCATCGCGCGCCGCGATCGTCGACAGCACCTTCGCCGCGTCCGCGAAGCGCTCCAGGTGGTAGTGCGTCTCCGCCAGGCGGAAGGCCGCGTCCAGTGCGTCTCCCGTGCCCTTCTCCGCGTCCGCCAGCTCCGAGAAGCGCAGGTTCGCGTCCTCCCACTGCTCCAGCCGCTCGTGCGCCAGGCCCGCGTTGTAGAGCGCCGCCCTCCGGTGCTGGCTGTCCGGGAAGAAGTCCGCCAGCCTCCCGAAGTAGCGCGCCGCCTTGGCGAAGTCGTTCGCCGCGAACGCCGACGTGCCTCCCGCGAACAGCTCCTCGTCATTGAGCGACGCCAGCTCCAGGTCCCCTGTCACCGTCACCGGCTCGAACTGCACCTGATGCCTGGGCGTCTCCGCGTCTCGCACCGCCGTGCCCGTCGTCCTACATCCCACCAGGCCCACGACTCCCACCAACACCCACTTGCGCCAGGTGGCTGACATGTATGTCCTCCGCTCCGAGTCTCGTCAGGGGGCCCCTCTGGGGCCGTCCGCGTTTCCTGCCTCCAGGACAGCAACTGCCGCCCCGGAGTTCCCAAAACGGGTCCCAGCTTAACCTCCACCTGGCTTTCCTGCCCGTATGGCACGTCGTCCAGCGAGTGGGCGGGCGGAACGGTGGACACTCGGAGGAGCAACGATGTTGGCCTGTCTGGACGTGGATTACCGACCCGAGGTCACCGTGGCCGCCTGTGTGCTCTTCCGGGACTGGGGGGATGCCACCGAGGCCTCTCACCTGGTGGAGCGAGGCCCTCCCGCCGAGCCCTATGAGCCCGGGCAGTTCTACCGCCGGGAGCTGCCCCACCTGTTGAAGGTGCTCGCCGCCGTGCCGGAGCCGCTCGAGGCCGTGGTCATCGATGGGTACGTGTGGCTCGGCGAGGAGCGGCCTGGGCTCGGCGCGCACCTGTACGAGGCGCTCGGGCGGCGCCTCCCCATCATCGGCGTGGCGAAGACGGCGTTCCACGCCCATGTGGCGGTGCCCGTGCTGCGGGGGGAGAGCCGGCGCCCCCTGTTCGTCACGGCGGCGGGGATGGAGGCCAGCACCGCCGCCGGGCACGTCCAGAGGATGCACGGGGCCTCGCGCATCCCCACGCTGCTGGGCCGGGTGGACCGGCTGTGCCGCGACTCCTGACCGCGTTCAGCGGGACGCGAGCAGCCGGCGGCGCGCCACCAGCGGAATGAGCGCCAGCAGCCACCCCAGCGCCGCCGAGGGAGAGGTCGCTCCGCAGCCGCAACCCTGGGGCTCGGGTTGGACGACGACGTTGAAGGAACAGCTGCGCTTGTTGCCAGCCGCGTCTGTCGCCTTGACCTCCACGGAGGTGGAACCGTTGGGGAAGGTGCTCCCGGACGCGATGCTGTACTCCAGCACCGGCGAGGACACCGCGTCCGTGGCCGTGGCGGGCGGGTAGTCGACCTTCGCCTCACCCGGGGCCTCCACCCTTACCGTCTCCGGGCACCGCAGGTCAGGCGCGGTGGTGTCCTGGACGGTGATGGAGAAGGTGCACGTGGAAGCGGGGTAGGCCGGGTCGGACGCGGTGAGCGTCACCTGGGTCGTGCCCATCGGGAACAGGCTCCCCGAGGCGATGCTGGTGCTGACCGGCAGCGAGGCAGAGACGTCTCCGGCCCGCTGGAAGGCGGGGAAGTCCACGCGGGCGCCCTCCGGGCTCGTGGCCTCCACCGCGGGCAGGCCGATCGGACACTCGACGGGCGCCAGTGGCAGTGCCCAGGGCTCCCGGCCCTCTCCTCCGTCGTTGACGAAGAAGAGCCGCTTGCCTGCCTCCACGAAGGTGGCCAGGGAGTAGGCGTTGGGATGGTTCATCTCACCGAGCTCGAGCGGTTGTACCAGGCCCGTTCCCTCCACCGTTCCATCACTCCGCCACAACTCCCACCGGGCGCGCGCGGGGGCGTAGAGGGTCAGGTACAGCCGTCCCCTCACGTTTCCCATGGACCCGAGGGTCGGATAGTCGTTCCCCGAGACGGGGAGGAGCTGCCGGACGAGGCTCGTGCCCTCCACCGTGCCGTCGCTCTTCCACAGCTCGAAGCCTCGGCCGGACACCAGGAAGAGCGTACCGTCGACCCCCACGAGCGCCTCCGGGCTCTTCGTCTTGGAGAAGAGCTCCGGGAAGGGCTGGGTCCCGGCCTCCGTCCCATCGCTCCGCCACAGCTGGAGCGGGAGATTTTTGGAGGAGAGTGGTTGCAGGAGGAGGAAGAGCTTCCCGCTCACCGCCGCCATGCTCCGCACCCCGGCCGCGTTGATGCTCGCGTCCTTCTGCAACAGGAGCTTCACCCGTGCCGTTCCGGCCGCAGTGCCGTCGCTCTTCCACAGCTCCAGACGCTCCGAGAAGTCGCCGACGATGAAGAAGAGGGTCCCGTTCATGACCACCGGGTGGTTGATCTTCCCCGAGAAACCGGTGAAGAGCTCCTTCACGCGCACCGTGCCCGCGGCCGAGCCATCGCTCTTCCACAGCTCGGCGTGGGTGTTGTCCCAGACGGTGAAGAAGAGCGTTCCGCCGAAGTCCACCAGCGCGGAGAGGATGGAGGGGGCGCCCGTGGGGCTGGAGAAGGTGCGGAGCTGCACCGTGCCCGCATTCGTCCCGTCGCTCGTGACAAGGGTCTGGCCCTGGGTGAAGAAGAGCTTCCCGTTCACGGCGGTCAGGTCGTCTGTGCTGTAGGCGTTGAGGCGCGTCGTGCCAGCGGCCGAGCCATCGCTCTTCCACAGCCTCCTGCTGTTGGACCCATCGTTGGCGCTGAAGAAGACCGTGTTTCCGACGGCCACCAGGTGCTCGGGATCCGAGCCCGCGCGGGCCGGCACGGTGTCCCGGATGAGCACGGTGCCCGCGGTCGTGCCGTCACTCTTCCAAGGCTCGAGGCCGTGGACGCCGTCATCGGCCCAGAAGAAGAGCGTCCCATTCACGTCCACCGCGAGGGTCTCTTGGATGGACGAGTTGCCGTCGGAGATCCGCAGGGGGCCGTCCTTCACGAGCCCCGTGCCACTCTCCGTGCCGTCGCTCTTCCACAGCGCGTAGTCGGTGCTACCGGGGTTGCAGCTGATGAGGAAGAACGCCGCGTTTCGTGTGCTCGCCAGCTCGTACGGGGTGCCGAAGCTGGTTTCAGGACAGGGGTCCATGACGAGCCCCGTGCCGCCCTCCGTGCCGTCGCTCTTCCACAGCTCGCTCCCCTGGTCGCTCCGCCAGGTGGAGAAGACGACTCCTCCCGGTGTCGCCATCAAGGAGGAGAGGGGGTAGTCGAGGCTCGCGACGTGCACCGTCCCGTCCTTCGTCCCATCACTCGCCCACAGCTCTTCCTCGCTCGAGAAGAAGAGCCGCCCGTTCGAGGCCACCAGGGACGCGAAGCTGTCGACATCCTCCTTGAGCGGGAAGGTTCCCTCCCCGGTGCCGTCGCTCCTCCACAACGAGTCATCGATGGCGTTGAATTCGTTGACCAGGAAGAAGAGCGTGCCGTTGACGGGCACCAGCTGGAGGGTGGTGAGCTCCGAGGCCGATACGTGCTTCAGCGGCGCCGTACCGGAGGCCGTGCCGTCGCTCTTCCAGAGGTGGACGCCCGCGCTCGTGGTGGCGGAGAAGAAGAGCGTGCCATTCATGGCCACCAGCCCACGAGCGGAGGTGAACGCGTCGCTCTGGAGGGGGACCGTCCCGGCCGCGGTGCCATCGCTCACCCAGAGCGAGGTGTTGGTGAGCAGGAAGAGCCGGCCGTTCACCACCGCCGTCGCCACCACCTGGGGCATGTCGTCCCGGATGCTGATCGTGCCCGCCTGCGTTCCATCGCTCTTCCACAAGGCGTGATTGAGGCCGTCGTAGAAGAACAGCGTCCCGCCCACGTCCGTGAGGAACCTGGCGCTTCCGAAGTCGTTGGCGCTCCGTACGAGCACCGTGCCCGTTTCCGTCCCATCGCTCTTCCACAGGCCCGCGCTGGGGCCGCTCTCGCGAATGAAGAAGAGCGTGCCGTTGACGACCACCACCGCCTCGGGCCGTGAGCCCTGCCCCAGGGGATTGATGTCGCGCACCAGGTACGGCTCGCCAGTGGACAGCGCCCGGCCGTCCTCGCGGAGCGCGGGTGCGTTCACGTCATCGACGGCGGATGGACCACACCCGGCCAGCAGCCCCGGCAGGAGCGCCAGCACGAGGGCCACCGGCCCCCGGAATCCTCTCTGTTGCATGTTTCGAACTCCCCCCTCGCGCCGGCCGGCCCACCCACGGCGCGAGACCTCCGGACCCGTGAGGGCCCTCGGAGGTGCCTCTACTCTGTCGGGTCAGGAGTTCCCGCTCAAGCCTCGAAACAATTTGAAACGGCGGAGCCTCACCGCCGGGCCTCTGCCGCGGGGAGCGCGGCGGGGGAGGGGAGCGCTTCGTCCCCGATGAGGTAGCGCGCCGTGCGCCACAGGGCCCCGATGTCGTGCACGTCCAGCTCGAAGCGCGGCACCTGGATGAGCGGGGTGCCGTCGCACGCCGCTTGAATTTCCGCGATGCCCCGGGCGTCCTGCTCCGCCAGCACCGTCAGCTCCCGCAGCGTCTCCTCCACCTTCGCGCGCCGGGCGGGAATCAGGCCCTTCGCCTCCTCCCACAGCGCCTGCGCCGGCATCGGGTGCACCCGGTTCACCACCACCGCCACCACCTCCATCCGGTTCTGCTTCAGCAGCCGGTGGAAGTGCGTCACCTCGTCCAGGCGCTCGCGTCCGGGGCTCGTCACCAGCACGAAGCCCGTGGACTCCGCCTCCAGCAGCTCGCGCACCCCGCGCGCACGCTCCCGGAAGCTCTCGTTCATCGGGGCGATGGCCATCATGAAGCCCGCCAGCTCCTGCAGCGTCTCCGTGCCCGTGAACTTGGAGATCGTCTTCGCCACGTAGCTGCTGCCCAGGCTGAAGAGCGACAGGCCAATCTTCCCCGCCGCGAGCGCCGGCGTGAGCAGCCACTTGGCCGCCTCGTTGTCGAGGAAGTCCAGCACCCGGTTGGGTGCCTCGAGGAAGTCCAGCGCGTGCGCCGTGGGCGGCGTGTCGAGCACGATGAGCTCGTAGTTCCGCTTCGTGCGCAGCTCCCACAGCTTCTCCATCGCGATGTACTCCTGGCTGCCCGCGAGGGCGCTGGAGAGCGACTGGTAGAAGCGGTTGGAGAGGATCTTCTCGCGCTTGTCCGGTGGGGCGTACTTGAGGATGAGGTCGTCCCACGTCTGCTTCATGTCCAGCATCATCGCGTGCAGGCGCCCCCGGGGCTTCACCCCGAGCGGCTCCAGCGCGGACGGCGGCACCTCGGCCTCCACGTTGCCCAGCGCGTGCAGGCCCAGCGAGTTGGCCAGCCGCTTGGCCGGGTCGATGGTGCACACCAGGCTGCTGCGCCCGTCCACCGCCGAGCGCAGCGCCAGCGTCGCGGAGATGGTCGTCTTGCCCACGCCACCCGAGCCCACGCACACCAGCACGCGCTTCTTCGCCAACGCCTCGGAGAGCGCGTTCATGTCCCCGCCTTCCCCGTCACCAGCGGCTCCAGGTGGCCCATCACCTGCTCGATGGCCTCGCGCCCGAAGCCCGGCGTGAAGATGCGCGGCACCTGGTACACCGGCACGTGCAGGTTGCGCTCCAGCTTCACCTCCGCCAGCACCGTCTGCGCCGCCCGGTCATGGTGCGCCCGAGCCACCCGCAGCAGCTCCGGGTGGTCCACCAGCGCCTCCAGGTCGTCCTCGGTGAAGCGCTCGGGGAAGGCCGCGTTGAGCACCGCCGCGTGGGTGCGCACCCGCACCTGGTCGCGCAGCGCCGCGTGCAGCTCCAACGTCTCGTTCACCGGCATCTCCTCGGGCAGCGACACCAGCACCGCCGCCGTCGTCGCCGGGTCCTCCAGGATGTCCCGCATCTTCATCGCCTCGCGCGTCATCGGCCCGGGCGGCAACGTCTGCAACAGCACCTGCGGCACCCTGAGGAAGGTGATGGCGTGGCCCGTGGCCGGCGCGTCCATGACGATGCTGTCCCACAGCGGCTGGCCATCCGGCCGCTTCTCCTGCGCGTGGAAGAGGATCTTCCCCAGCAGCACCAGCTCCTGCAGCGAGGGGATGAAGCGCAGGAAGTAGCGCACCACCTTGTTCTCGAAGACCGTCTTGTAGAGGGTCTCGAAGCGCAGGACCATGAGCGCGTACTCGCGCATGGCCTCCTGGGGCCGGACATCGACCGCCCACAGGTTGTCCTCCAATTTCGTCACCTGGGGGCCCACGGGCTGATGCCCGAGCAGGCGGCTGACGCGCTCCTGGGTGTTGATCTCACACACCAGGGTGCGCCTGCCGGCGCGCGCCGAGCGCAACGCCAGCGCCGCGGCGATGGTGCTTTTGCCCACGCCGCCCTTTCCGGAGACGATCCACAACCTCTTGTCGAGCAGGCCGACCATCGAGAGCGGCGAACCGTAGGGATGCCCCTCCCCCCTGTCAACGCGCTCTGTCACTTGAATGCCATCTCTTGACACGTCGCGTCGTGTCCTTCCAGAGTTCGCGCGTTTCTTCCAGGACTTTCCGTACCCCCATGAATTCACGCGGCTGGATGGATACCCCCATGCTCAAGAACAACCCCGTGGTGAAGAAGCTCGTCGAGACGGGTGAGGAGCGCGTCGGCAAGCTGGCGCAGCAGCTGATGTCCAACGAGAAGTTCGTGGCCATGGTGCAGACGCTGGTGTCGCGCTCGCTGGCCGCCAAGGGGACACTGGACAGCGCGCTGCGCTCGGCGCTGTCGGCGATGAACCTGCCGTCCACCGCGGACCTGGAGCAGCTGCGCAACAAGGTGGATGACCTGGAGCGGCTCTTGTCCTCCGTGGAGTCCAAGGTGGACACGCTGGTGTCGGCCCGGAAGAAGTAGAGGCAACCCATGCGGCGCATCGCCTTCATCAACGAGAAGGGTGGGACCTGCAAGACGACGCTGGCGGTCAACACCGCCGCGTGGCTCGCCAGGGTTCGCGGGCTCAAGGTCCTGCTGGTGGATCTGGACACGCAGGGGCACGCGGGCAAGTCGCTGGGGCTGGACGTGCGCACGCTGCCGCGCAACGTCTTCCACCTGCTCACCGATCCGGGCGTGCGCCTGGAGGACGTGATTCAGCCCTCGGCCCTCGAGGGTCTGTCCGTGCTGCCCTCGTACAAGGAGATGGCGGACTTCCCGCTGGCCGTGGCCAATGACGAGCGCCGCGCGCACCGGCTCGCGGAGCGGCTCGCCCCGGCCGAGTCCGCCGGCTACGACGTCATCGTCTTCGATGCGCCGCCGTCCATGGGCATCACCACGCGCAACATCCTCGTGGCCGCCACGGAGGTGGTGGTGCCGGTGGCGCTGACGTACTTCGCGCTCGATGGATGCGCCGAGGTGGCCGACACCGTCCGCCAGGTCGCCGAGACCGAGGGCCGCCCCGAGCTGCGCATCACCAAGGTGGTGCCCACGCTCTACCGGCGCACCTCGCTGGCCACCGCCATCCTCGAGCGTCTCAAGGCCTACTTCCCCGACACGTTGGCGGCCACACCCCTGGGCTACAACGTCAAGGTGGACGAGGCCCAGAGTCACGGGAAGACCATCTGGGAGTATGCCCCGAGCAGCACCGGCGCGCGGATGCTCGGCGCCATCGCGTCGGAGATCTACGACGGCGCGCCCGCCAAGGCGAAGCGCGGCAAGAAGCGCGTGGCGTAGGGTGGGGGGCCCGTGAGTGGGCCCCTGTTTCCAGCGACCCGGGACGCTACTGCGGGTTCTTCTTCTCCAGCTCGTCGAGCTTCTTCTCGAGCTCCTCCAGGCGCTGCGTCAGCACCGCCATGTCGCGGCCGAGCGCCGGCAGGTTGCCCGCCAGGTTCTCCACGACGTGCTTCACCCGCTCGTCGATCTTCCGCTGCCAGTCCTCCAGCGCGCGCTGGCTGGCCTTGAGCAGCTCGCTCGCGCCACCGGAGCCACCGGCTGCTTCCTGCGGCTGCGCCTGGGCCTGCTCGGCCGCCGGCTCGGCGGGCGTGGGCTCGCCCTCCTGCTTGTCCTCCTCGCGCTTGTCCTCGCGCCGCAGCAGCTTGTCCAGGCGCGACTCGGCCTCCTCGCGAATGGACACCACACGGGGAGTGACTGCCTTCTGGATGAAGTCCGTCAGCGACTCGCCCGGATGGCGGATGATCTCCCGGAGCACCGTCAGGGGCATCCGGTTCCGCTTCTTCTCCTCCTCGAAGATGATCTGCGCGAGCGTGACCGAGGTGAGGTCCTCTTTCGTCCGATTGTCGACGATCTGGACCTCCACGCCGTCCTTGATCATCGCGGCGATCTCATCGAGGGTCACATACCGGCTCTCGACCGTGTCGTAGAGCTTGCGGTTGGTATACCGCTTGATGACCTTGGGCTCCTTGCCCGGCACGCCTGCCTGCTCTGGCTCGCTCATTTGTCTGGATTCTCCGCCTACCGGGGGCTCTCACACACCTTCGCGGAAGGAAAGCCTGTAGCAGAGGGGGTGGGAGCGGGCAAGCCGGGGAGTGGCATGCTCGCGGTGGTGCCTCTCTGCGCCTATACTCTCGGACCGGCCGAGCCCTGAATGATCGTCAAGTGTGAGCGGTGCCAGACGCGGTTCAAGATCCCCGACGAGAAGGTGACGGAAAAGGGGGTCAAGGTCCGTTGCACGAAGTGTCAGCATACCTTCCGGGTCGCGCGTGAGGACGTCTCGTCCGCCGCGCCCGCCCCGGGCATGTCTTCCGTCGAGGTGGCTCCGTCCGCGAAGCCTCCAGCGACACCCCGCGCGGGTACTCCGCTCGAGGTTCCCCGGACCTCCGCGCCCGCCGCCTCGTCCTCCGTGCCCTGGGGCAATTCCCCCGCGGCCGGCAAGGCTCCGGGCCGACCCGGGGGCGCATCTCCCCTCGACACGCTCTTCGATGCGCCGGGCGGTGCCCCGGCGGCCTCGGGTCCCGGCGTCGCCGTTGCCCGAGGGGGCGCTCCCGCCGTCCCGTTGCCCCGCTCGATGGAGCCGCCGAAGACTCCGGCGACGCTCGATCTGGACCCCTTGATGGAGTTCATGGGCGACAACACGCCCACTCCCGCCGAGGCGCTCAAGCTCGCCGCCAAGGCTCCCCTTCCCAACAAGCCCGCCGGGGCGTTGGCGCTCGGCGCGACCCAGCCCAACCCGACGGTTCCGCCCGCCCCGGCCGCCAGGCCCGCTCCGGCGCCCAAGCCCGCCCAGGCCGCCGCGCCCGTGCCCGTCCAGGTCCCGGCGAGGAGCCCCGCACCCGCGCCCGTCCAGGTTCCGGCGAAGAGCCCCGCGCCCGCCCTGCCCAAGAGCAGCGCGCCCTTCTCCTTCGACGAGAACGATCCGTTCGGCGCGAGCGATGTCGCGGCGACGCTCGCGAACCCGGTACCCACGCTGCCTCCAGCGCCCAAGCCGGCACCCATGCCCGTGCCGGCCCGGAGTGCCCCACCGGCTCCCAAGCCGGCCCAGAGCGCCGCGCCCGCGCCCGTCCCGGTTCCGGTCAGGAGCCCCGTGCCCGCGCCCGCGCCCGTCCCGGTGCACAGCGCTCCGATGGCGTTCGAGGAGAACGACCCGTTCGCGCTGCCTCCGGATGATTCGCCGACGGTTCCGGCCACGCCCACGCTGTCGCCCCGGGGCGCCGCGCCCGTCCAGGCGCACAGCGCTCCGATGGCGTTCGAGGAGAACGATCCGTTCGCGCTGCCTCCGGACGATCCGCCGACGGTTCCGGCCACACCCACGCTGCCGCCCCGGAGTGCCGCGCCCGTTCCGGCTCCGGTCTTCGAGGAGATGGAGGGGCTCGAGGGCAACAACCCGTTCGTCTCGTACGAGCCCCCGCCGCCGGCTCCGGCTCCGGCTCGTGCCGCCGCGCCGGTGCCGATGCAGGCCGCTGCCCCGAACGTGATGGCGGGCGGCAACCCGTTCGCCGCGTTCGACCCCGTGGCGGCGTTGCCCCCATCCGCCGCGGACAGGATGCCGATGACGCCCTCGGGCTCGTTCGACCCCGTGGCGGCGCTGCCTCCAGCCCCCGCGCCCAGGGCGTCCGCTCCGGCTCCGGCTCCGGCTCCCGCGGCCGCTCCGTCGGGCATCCCGGACTGGGGTGCGCCTCAGGGGGCCGTTCCAGCGGGCATTCCGGACTGGGGCGCTCCCCAGGGTGCCGTTCCGGCGGGCATTCCGGACTGGGGTGCCACGCAGACGGTCCCGGCGACTCCGCTGGCCAAGTCGGGTGCTCCGACGGAGCGCAACCCGTTCCCGGACTTCCCGGGGCCGGGGGCTCCCCAGGCCCGGGAGATCCTCCCCGATCTTCCAACCATGCAGCCGGCACCGGCCCCCGCGCCGCCGGTGATCGCCGCCCCGCCCGCGAAGAAGGAAGAGGCTCCCGGCGAGCGCCAGGGTCCGCGTCTGGTGCAGCGTCTGGCCGCCGTGGCCGCCCAGCTCGTGGTGGCGGCGGTGCTGGTGGTCGGTCTCGTCGCCGTGGGAAGCGCCTGGCTCAACGATGGCCGGGTGGAGCTGTCGGCGCTGTCTCCCTCGCGCATTCGGGAGATGGTGTCGTCCACCCTGCCCCTGGTGCCGAAGGATCTCTCCAACGGCCTCTACGAGACGCGTGACGGACACACCCTCTTCTTCGTCCGCGGTGAGGTGGAGAACCGGGGCACCGCTCCTGTCCGGGTGAAGGCGCGCGTCGCGCTGTACGACGGGGACCAGAAGGTGAAGGGCGCCGAGGGCCTCGTGGGCGCCGTGCCCACGCCGGAGGAGCTCTACTCACTCTCGAACGCCAGTGAGGCCGACGCGCTGCGCGGCCGCCTGGACGGAGCCGCCAAAGAGGTGGCTCCCGGTGCCCGGGCGCCCTTCGTCGTCTTCTTCTACGAGTACCCGGCCGATCTGGCCGGCTTCCGGCTCGACGTGACGTTCGAGTCCCTGGCCAAGGAGGGGAACGCGGGCAATGCCCAGCCGTGAGGAGGCCAAGAGCGTCGTCCGGCGGCTCCATGCCCTGAGCGGGAGCACGGAGATCGTCCGCAAGGCCGCCGCGCGCGAGCTGGCGAAGCGGGATCCGCTGGACGCCAACGAGCTCCTCCACGAGGTCATCTTCCTGGCCCGTGGGGGCTGGGAGCCGGCCACCTGCGTGCTCTCCGCCTTCGTGGGGGCGCTCGGCCAGGAGGCGGCGAACATCCCCTACGCGGACTCGCTGCGCCGCATGGCCGAGGTGCAGTCCCTGGAGTCGGTGGCGGACCTCTTCGAGACGGCGCCCGCGCGCAAGGAGCTGGACGAGGGCGCGGCGGCCAAGGCGGACGCCCAGGTCTCCAATCAGTCGCTGGGGCACCTCAAGCAGCAGGCCCGGCTCACGAGGGACCCGGACGTGCTCTCGCGGCTGGTCACGGTGAGCAACCCCGCCGTGGTGCGCAACGCGCTCCTCAATCCCCGCCTCACCGAGCCCCTGGTGGTGCGCATGGCGGCACGCCGCCCGGCCCGCCCGGAGCCGCTGGTGGAGATCTGGAAGTCACCGCGCTGGTCCTCGCGCCACGCGGTGCGCCGCGCGCTCGTCTTCAACCCGTACCTGCCGCCCGAGGTGGGGGTGAAGATCGTCCCCCTGCTCAGCACGAGCGATCTGGCCGAGCTGGCGGCGGACTCTTCTGTGCATCCGTCCCTGCGCGAGCAGGCCGCGCGTCTGCTGGAAGGCCCCGTCGGGCAGCACTGAGGGAGGCCCCGCCGGGCGCGGTTTTCACCAACTGGTCCGACCATCGGACCAGTTCGTACGAAGCGAGCCCGGAAGGCGGGCTCAGCCGCGCTTCGGGCCGGAGTCGGTGTACTCGGCGTCGGAGACGTCCTGGCCGCGTTTGGCGCGGGGCAGGGTCTTCGCGTCCACGAGATCCTCGCCCTTGGAGGCCTTCTTGAACGAGTAGACGAACTTGCCCACGGCGTTGCCGAGTTGACCCATCCGGGCGGCGGAGAACACCACCACCAGGATGAAGGCGATGAAAAGGATCTCCCCGGTACGCAGCCCCAGCATGCCGCGCACAGTGCAGCAAAGGCCGGGGGGAGGCAAGCCGCCTGTCACTCCCCGGACGGCGGTTCTCGGGACGCTCGCTCCCCGGGGCGGGCTGTCGCACACTGGTGACATGCTCCTGCTCGCCCACCGAGGTGCCAGCGCCGATGCCCCCGAGAACACCCTCTCCGCCTTCCAGGAGGCCGTGGCCCAGGGGGCCGATGGCGTGGAGCTGGACGCCATGGTGTGCGGCTCCGGCGAGGTGGTGGTGTGCCACGACGAGAAGCTGGATCGGCTCGCGGGCCTGCCCTGGGAGGTGCGCACCACGTCCTGGTGGAAGCTGAAGCAGGCGGACGTGGGCAGCCGGCTCGGCTTCGCGCCCGAGCGCATTCCCCTGTTGGAGGAGGTGTTGGACGCGCTGCCCGCGCACTTCCTCGTCAACATCGAGCTCAAGTGCGACCACGCCGACGACGGAGGCCTCTCCCAGAAGGTGGCGGAGATCGTCACCCGCCGGGAGCTGGCCGAGCGCGTGGTCATCTCCAGCTTCAACCCGCTGTGCCTGTTCCGGACGGCGGCCGCCGCGCCCTCGCTGCGCCGCGGCTTCCTCATCGATCCGGACAAGCGCTGGGGGCCGCAGGCGTACGTGGTGACGCCGCTCGTCTCGTCCCACTCGGTGCACCCCTATCACGAGCAGTGCACGCCGGAGCGGGTGGAGGAGTGGCGCCGCCGGGGCCTGCGCGTGGCGGTGTGGACGGTGGATGACGCGGAGCGCGCCCGGGCGATGGAGGAGATGGGCGTCTCCTACCTCATCACCAACAGGCCCCGCGCCGTGCGCGAGGCCCTGCGCGCCGGGGCCTAGAAGTCCAGGCCGAGCGTGGTGTTGAAGGCGAACACCGCGGGCAGGGCCCGATCCCTCGTTTCCGTCGTTACTATGACCTCCGTTTCCCCTTGGGTCCTAGTGGTGCGGGTCACCGGGATGGTGCCCTGGCTGCTGAGGGAGATCTCCGCGCCGAGCTGCAGCGCGCCGCCGATGAAGCGCACGCCGCCGTAGAAGCGGGTGTTGATGTTCTCGCCCAGCTTCACCGGCTCGTAGATGCCGGTGTTGTCCAGGTACGTGTAGGGGTTGGGAGGGGGGTTGCTCGGGTCGGTCAGGAGCCGACTCTGATCGAAGTCGAGCGTGTCCGAATTGGCCGCCACACCCACCAGGTCGATGCCGCCGTAGGGGGTGAGCGTCACCATGCCGCCGAGCGGGAACTGCTTGCCCACGCCCACGTCCAGGCCGGCCGCCGTCAGGTCGAAGTCCTTGTTGCCCAACAGGCGCGTCACGTGGGCGCGCACGCCGATGTCCGGCAGCCAGGTGAAGCCTTCGTTGACGGCCCACTTCAGCTCACCGGTGGTGGCGAACATGCTGCTGCGGTCGATCCACCCCACGCGAGCCCCGAGCTCGAGCGAGAAGGGCAGGCCCTTGCGCACGTGCACCGAGGGCAGCAGCAGCGAGTCCGTCTGCGTGCGCTCCGTGGGCAGGGTCACCTGACCGTCCTCGCGGCCCGGCGAGGGCAGGCCGATGACACTCAGCTCCGCGTTGACGGCGAACCCCGCGTGCCCCAGCGTCTCCGGGGGCATCAGGTTGGCCGAGGTCATCACCGCGGCGAAGGTGCGGGTGAAGGCGCGGAAGTCCCCGTTTGCTTCCGGGTTGAAGTTGGCCGAGAACTCAGTGGAGCCTGCGGCCCTCACCGGGTTCGGGTTCCCCAGGTTGGTGATTACGAAGTCGTTGCGATCCGCGTACGCGGCGGGGCCGCCCACCAGAACCGCCAGGGCCATCCAACGGCTGAACGTCCGCATCCTCAGTACCGCCTCCCAAGGCGCACGTCCGGCGACGGCGCCAAACGGGGCGACGCTAGCGTGCGTCCGAGGAAAGCGTCAATAAAACGGGCGGCTTCCGAGGGGGTGGGTGCACCCCGACGAAAGCCGCCCGGAAGGCAGGCGATCAGCGCCGCTACTTACGGCGTGGCGCTCTTACCCGGCTTGGTGGCCGAGGCCGGGGCCGCGGCCGAGCCCAGCTTCTGGGCCAGCTCGGCCGGACGGCGGCGGATGACCAGGGTGCGGCGGCTGGCGAAGTCGGTGCTCTCGCGCGCCACCACCAGGACGTTGTTGTTGCCCTCCTTGAGGGAGAACTCGGTGGTGAACTTGAGCTTGCGCGGCTCGTTCGCCTTCGCGTTCTGGTCCACGCCCTGGAAGTACACCTTCTGGTCGTTCACCAGGATGTACATGTCCAGCAGGCCCTGGGCGTCATCCACCTCGCCGGTGAGGGTGTACTTGTCCCCGTTGGCCACCAGGCCGCCCTGGCTGTAGTCCACGTCCAGCTTGATGTCCGGCGGCGAGCGGCGGGCCACGTACGTCAGACCCTGCACCGGGGTGGCCTTGCCGCGCGCCTCGCGCACGTCCTGGCTGCGCACGAAGGCGAAGCGGTCCTTCTCCAGCTCCACGCGGTAGAAGCCCTTGGTGACGGCCTCGGCGTTGAGCACCGCCGGCTTGCTCAGCTTCGCCAGCACCGTGCCGTCCGGCTGCGGCGAGCCCAGGAGCTCCGCCTTCTCCGACACCTTCACCAGGCTCTTCTTCGGCTCGAGCTTCGCCACCGGCACGTCCGACACCGGCAGCTCCAGCTTCTCCATGGCGAACTCCTCGAGGGGTTCGTCCACGATGGCCAGCTTCAGCGGGAAGGTGGCCTCGCGGAAGCCCTTCTTCACCTCCAGCTGGAAGCGCGCCGTCTTCGTCTCGCCCGAGGCCAGCTCGCCCAGCTTGAAGCGGCCCTTCTCGATGAAGATGTTCGGGTCGCCGACATTCTTGATCTGCGCGAACGAGTCGAGCGCCTTGCCCTTGCCGGTGTTCGTCACGTCCAGCACCAGCGTGATGTCCTCGCCGCGCTGGGCCACGCCGTCACCGTTGCACGTGTCGCAGGTATCGAGCACCTGCCAGTTGAAGGCGAAGGCGGGGCGCGGCAGCTCCGCGAAGTTCAGCTCGCTCACCACCGTGGTGGGCAGCGCGCCGTGGTCGTCGAAGAACTTCACCGTCACGTCGTCGCGGCGCGAGGTCAGGTCCTTGGGCAGGCGCACCTTCACCTTCCACGTCTTCTTCTCCCCCGGAGCCAGGCTGCCGAAGAGGAACTCGCGGCGGTCCAGGTAGAAGTTGTCGCTCTCCGTGTAGGCGCGCACGCGCTTGAGGGGCTCGCCGCCCTTGTTCTCCGCGGTGACGGTCATGTCGAACGTCTCGCCCGCGGCGATGTGCTGGTCGGCCGAGGGGCTGAAGCTGCCCGCGAGCTTCACGTCCTTGGGCGTGGCGCCCGCGCTCCAGTCCACGTTGAGCGCGCTGATGGCGGAGTTGATGCGCTGCTCCTCCTCGCGGCGCTTCTGCTCCACGAAGGTCTTGCCCTTCTGCAGCATCTGGCGGCGGTCCGTGAAGGGCACCTGGAGGACGTAGTCCCGGGCGAACTGCACCTCGAAGTCCTCCTTCACCTCTTCCTGGCTCTCCGCGTCGAGCTGATCATCCAGCTCCTCGCCCGTGCCCACCGAGTCCACGTCCAGCAGCGGGTGGCCGCCCTTGGACGCCGTCTCGTTGTTCTTGGCGGCATCCTCCTGCGCCTTCTTGGCGAGCGCCTGCTGCTTCTCGTCCAGCTTGAGGTACTTCACCGTCTCCAGCGGCTTCTCGCGGCCGAGCACGTCCTCGCGCTTCTTGGCCACCGAGTTCGAGTTCGGGTTGCCGAAGTGCTGATCCAGGTCCGCCTCGCCAATCGTCTTGCGCGGGGCGAACACCAGCACGCGCTCGTCGGTGACGGCCGAGGGCACCAGCTCGATGTCCGGGATGATGCCCACCTCCTGGATGGAGACGTCGCCCGGGGTGAGGTACTTGGCGATGGTCAGCTTGAGCGCGCTGTCGTCCGGGAAGTCGTACAGCACCTGCACGCTGCCCTTGCCGAACGTCTGGCGGCCGATGATGACCGCGCGGTTGAGGTTCTTCATCGCGCCGGCGACGATCTCCGAGGCCGAGGCGCTGCCCGCGTTCACCAGCACCGCCACCGGGAAGGTGTCCTCACCCTCGTCCGGACGGGCGCGCTTCTCCTCGCGCAGCTTGTCCGACAGGCCCACCGTCGACACCAGCGTGCCGTTGGAGATGAAGGTGTCCGACACCTGGATGGCCTGCTCCAGCAGACCGCCCGGGTTGCCGCGCAAGTCCAACACCACGCCCTTGAGCCCACCCTTGGACTCGGTCTGCCGGCGCATCTCGGAGAGCGCCGCCTGCAAGTCACGCGTGGTGTTGCCCTGGAAGTTCTTCAGCCGGACATAGCCCACGTTGCCGGCGAGCAGCTTGGACTGCACGCTCTCGATGGAGATCATCGCGCGGCTGAGCGTCATGGCGCGCGGCTTGTCCCAGCCCTTGCGATCCACGGTGATGGAGACGCGGCTGTCCACCTGGCCGCGCAGCTTCCCCACGGCCTCGTTGAGGTCCATGTTGACCGTGGACTCCTCGCCAATCTTCTTGATCTGATCGTCCTTCACGATGCCCGCGCGGGCCGCCGGCGTCTTGGGCAGCACCTTCACCACCGTGAGGTTGCCCTCGCGCATCTGGATGACGAAGCCCAGGCCGCCGAACTCGCCCTTCGTCGACAGCTTCATCTCCCGGTAGATCTCCGGGCGCAGCAGCACCGAGTGCGGATCCAACGTGGAGAGCATCCCGTTGACGGCCGCGTACTCGATGTCACGCGTCTCCTCCATGGGACGCATGTTCTTGTTCACGAAGTCGAAGACGTCCTTGAGGGTGAAGGACATCTTCCACAGCGAGTCGACGTGGCTGATGTCGAACTCGCGCGTCTTGCCGTTGACGTTGACGTTGAGCTTGCCCGTCTCGGCGCTGCCGTCCACGAGCACGTCCGGGACGCTCTTCTCCACGTACTCCAGCGCGGCGATCATCATCTCCTTGGGCCGCACGCGCTTGGGGTCGACGTAGTTGTCCTTCACGTAGAGGATGACCTTCGTGAAGACGCGCAGGGAGGACAGCTCGTGCGAGCTCCCCTTCTCACCGGAGAGACGAGTGGAGTCAGAGGCGTTTCCCTGGCCGGCCTCCGCCGCACCGAGTGTCAGGGGCAGGGGCGCCCGGTCGTTGCCCACGAGGGCCCAGGCCCCAAGAAGAACGGCGACGGCGAGGATCCGGCGAAAGAGTCGCGGCATGGTTCATCCAGATTGAGGCTCGTGAGCCCCGGGGTGATACGTGAAAAGCCCAGCGAATTCGAGCGGTTGGCGTGAGGAACTTGTGCCGGGAGCGACCGGGCAAGCCTAATCATGACCCCTCGGTGCTTCAAGCGGAGGCCTTCCCGCAGAGTCGGATAACGCCACGAGCGCGCGCTGCGTTCCCGCGCCGGGGCCACCAGACGAGACAACCGGCCCGGGCGATTATTTCCCGATAGGTTGAGAGGGAGGGGGCGGCACGTTCCCCACGACGAGCAGCCCTCGGTAGAGGAGCGTGCCGCCAACCACCGCCACCGGCAGGAAGAAGCTGTTGAGGATCGGAACCCAGAGCAGGACGAAGACGCCCGCTCCGAAGCCCAGGCACAGCAGCCAGCGCTGGCGCATCACCCGGCGCACCTCGGCGAAGCGGTACCCGTGGCGCGTCATCGGCGCGGCCAGATGCTCACCGGCCAACCAGAGCATCGTCCACAAGGTGCCCAGCACCGTCCACGCCGTGTTGCCCGCCACGGGCACCAGGTTGAGGGGGAAGAGCACGGCCAGTCCCAGGAGCAGGAAGAAGATACGCGCCAGGGTGTGCGCCACGCTGGTGAGCAGCCCCTGGACGAAGGGCCCGAGCTGGAAGGGCGGCGAGGTGTAGTTCCCGCACAGCTCCTCGGTGCGCTCGGAGAGGGGATCCTGCAGCGGCGCCAGCACCACGGGCAGCACGATGTTGGCCCCCACCACGAACAGGATGAGGAACATCAACGTCAGGATGAGGTACCAGAAGATCCGGCCGTACCAGGCCTCGGGCCGGGTCCAGAGCCACCCCAGGAGCTCCGGCGTGTAGGCCCCGAGCAGGACGGCGAGTGCGGCCAGGGCCACCAGGGTGACGAGCGCGCACAGGGCGGACAGGCCGAGCAGCCGGGGAGTGCGGAAGATGAGGCTCCAGGACCGGAGGAGCAGGGCGAGGCCCTGGAAGAAATCCGCCGGACCGGGCCGGGCGGAGAAGGTGGGCACCGGCGAGGAGTGGGTCATTTTCGGGACGATGCGCAAATGACGGCGGCAGGGTCAATCACCGTTATATAGGGGCCCGCCATGTCCCTCGACCTCCAGCGCACGGCCACCGAGCCGATCACCTCCGTCGATATGCTGTTGGCCGGCTTCCGGTCCGCGGAAAAGCCTCGCTCCAGCCACCTGTTGGGCCTCGAGCACGAGAAGTTCGTCTACCCGCTCCAGTCCGCGCGGCAGGTGCCCTACGAGGGACCCTCGGGGATCGGCGCGCTGCTCGAGCGGCTGGCTCCGGCCGGCTATACCCCCTTCCGCGAGACGCCGACCTCCCCGGCCATCGCCCTGCAGAAGGGGATGCTCACCATCTCCCTGGAGCCCGGCGGGCAGCTGGAGCTGTCCGGCTCTCCCTGGCGCACCGCGCGCGAGGCCCACGCCGAGAACCTCGCCCACCTCGCCGAGGTGAAGGCCGCCGCCGAGGCGCTCGGTCTGCGGCTGGTGGCCCTGGGCTACCGGCCCTTCGGCACCCCGCCGGAGATGTCGTGGATGCCCAAGACGCGCTACGTCGCCATGCGGCAGAGCCTGCCCGAGCGTGGTCCTCTGGCGCACAACATGATGTTGATGACCTCCACCGGTCAGGTCTCCCTCGATTGGGAGGACGAGGCCGACTGCGTCCGCAAGACGGTGCTGGTGGCGCGTCTGGCCCCCCTCATGGTGGCCCTCTACGCCAACAGCCCCATCGTGGATGGCAAGCCCTCCGGCTACCTGTCCTTCCGCAGCCGGGTGTGGGACGAGGTGGATCCCACCCGCTGTGGCTATCTGCGCTCCTTCTTCGACGGCTCCTTCAGCTACCGCGCCTATGTGGAGTGGGCCCTGGACGCGCCCATCCTCTTCCTGCGCCGCCGGGGTGAGTACCTCCGTCCGAAGATGACCTTCCGCCAGTTCATGAAGGAGGGCTTCGAGGGTCAGCCCGCCGACATGACGGACTGGACGGATCACCTCTCCACGCTCTTCCCCGAGGTGCGGCTGAAGAAGGTGGTGGAGGTGCGCGGGGCGGACTGCGTGTCGGCGCCGATGACGGGCGCGCTCGCCGCGCTCTGGCGCGGGCTGCTGTACGACCGGGGCGCGATGGAGGAGGGGGAACGGCTGCTGCCGCGCCTGTCCTTCGAGGAGCACCTGGCCTTCCACGACACCTCGCGCCGGCAGGGCCTGGCCGGGAAGCTCGGCAACCACGAGCTGCACCGGCTCGCCGCGGAGATGGTGGCCATTGCCCGCCGCGGGCTGGAGCGGCTGGACGCCGCGGATGCGCCGCTGCTGGAGCCGCTCGCCGAGGTGGCCGCCTCGGGCCGCTCTCCGGCCCAGGCCGTGCTCGAGGCGTGGGAGAAGGATCCCCGCCCCGAGGCGCTGCTCGCCCGCAGCGCCCTCTGATGGCTGGTTGACAATTGCAGCTCCGTTGTAGATTTCCGTTATGTCCCGAAAAAGCCCCCTGAGGTATGGGGGGCCCCGGGATCAGGTGCGCGCGGGAAGGAGGGGGTGGGCCGGTGGACTGTCCGGCGGTCCGTCCGAGAGGCCAACCCGATGACTGTGCGTGCCAGGATCCTGCTGTTCGCGTCGGTAGCCGTGGGGCTCGTCGTGGTGTTGGGCGGCACGGTGTCCGCCTTGTCCCTCCGAGGCATTCGCAGCACCGAACAGATCTTCGCCATGCAGGATCAGCAGACCCTGTATGGGCGGCTGACCGGGGACGAGGTGTCCGTTCCCCACGCGCTGATCGACGCGCGTGAGCGGGGGCAGGAGCTGGGGGAGGTGCTCGCGCGGGAGGAGCGGCGCGCCGAGGCGGACTTCGCGCAGCTGCGCGAGCTGGTGCGGCGGGAGGTGGATCCCGAGGCCCTGCCGGAGGAGCTGGCGCGCATCGAGGCGGTCCGGACGGCGCACCTGGGGTGGATGCGGCGGACGGAAGCGCGCGTGCGGGAGGCGCCGGCGGGGGCGGTGGACAGGGGGCTGCACGGGACGCTGGATGCCTTCCAGGCGGAGGTGAAGCCGCACCTGGAGAAGGCCTGGGAGGCCAAGCGCGCTCAGGTGGCGCGGCACAAGTACGCGCGGCTGAAGACCCTCGGCTTCACCCGGTTCCTGGGACTCGTCATTCCCCTGGTGGCCCTGGTGGTGGTGTTCGCGCTGGCGGCCACCATCCTCGTGGCCCTGCATCGCTCGTCGAGGGAGCTGCTGCGGGGCGCCGAGCGTATCGGGCGGGGCGACTTCACGACCGAGCTGCCCGTGAGGGGACAGGACGAGTACAGCATGCTGGCGCGGGCCTTCAATCGGATGGCCGCCGAGCTGCGCGACACCGTGCGGCAGAAGGAGTGGCTCGCCAAGGCGGAGGCCGAGTCCTCCCAGCGGGAGATGCGGCACTACAACGCCCTGCTGGAGGAGACCGTGCGCCAGCGCACCGCCGAGCTGGAGGAGGCCAATGGCCAGCTCCTCTTCGCCGACAGGCTGGCGACCGTCGGCCAGCTCGCCGCGAGCGTGGGCCATGAGATCAACAACCCGCTCGCCTTCATCCTGGGCAATCTCGGCTACGTGCGGGAGGAGCTGGGCCGGCTCCAGGGTACCGTCTCCGTGAGGGAGCGCGAGGAGTTGTTGGAGGCGCTCGCCGAGGCGCAGGAGGGGGCCGAGCGGGTGCGGTTGCTGGTGCAGGATCTCAAGCTGCTCTCGCGCGCGGACGACGCGGGGAGCGAAGTGGTGGACCTGGGGGCGGTGCTGCGGAGCGCGTCGAAGATGGCGGCGCACGAGATCCGCCTCCGCGCGCGGCTGGTGATGCAGTCGGAAGGAGTGCCCCAGGTGCACGGCAATGCCGCGCGGCTGTGCCAGGTGTTCCTCAACCTGCTGCTCAACGCGGCCCACGCCATCACGCCGGGAGCGGTGGAGCGCAATGAGATCCGGCTGATCGCCCGGAGGGGAGAGGGCTCACGCGTCCTCGTGGAGGTGTCCGACACGGGGTGCGGCATTCCTCCGGAGAACCTGGAGCGCATCTTCCGTCCGTTCTTCACCACCAAGCCCGCGGGCGTGGGGAGCGGGCTGGGCCTGTCGGTCTGCCATCGCATCATCACCGCGCACGGAGGGGAGCTCACCGTGGAGAGCGAGCAGGGCCGTGGCACCACCTTTCGTGTCTCCCTGCCAGTCCATGCCGCCGGGCAGCCCCTGGCTCCCGGGCCACTCGTGGCATGAGGGACGAGAAAGCCCCGCCGCACCTCTGCTCGAGAGGCGGGGCGGGGCGTGTCTTCGGGGTGCTCGGTGTCGGGCAGGCTAGAAACGGCCGCCCACCATCAGGCCGAAGTTGAGCAGGTTGCCGCTGGTGTCACCATCCACGTCGACCGTGTCAGCGAACTCCTCGCCGAAGAGGACGCGGTACGTGGCGCGCGCACCGGCGAAGACCGTCTCGCTGAAGCGGTAGTCCAGGCCGGCCGCGAGCGGCACCTCCTGGATGAAGTCGTTGTCGTAGAGCGTGTCCGCGCCGTCGGTGGCGTTGATGTAGCTCACACCGACGCCCGCTCCCACGTACGGACGCAGCTTGTCGTCCATCACGAGCGGACCGGCCTTGGCCAGCACGCCGAGGTTGTAGCGGTACAGGGCCTGCTCGTCTCCGACGCGCACGTCGTCGATGGGCAACCGCTGACCCTCGACACCGGCCTCGAGGCCGACGAGGCGCCAGGGCTGGGCACCCGCCGTGATTCCGAGCAGCGGACCCGGCGCCGTCCGGTCGCCCGAGTCACCGGTCAGGCCACCCACTCCGACGCGGACGTCCACGCCCACCTTGGTCTGGCTCTCGTCGTATTTGATCTCCTGGCCCACGCGCGTGGCATCGATGGCCGCGAACGCCGATCCAGCGGTGCACAGAGCAACCAGAGCGAAACCACCCATCCACGAACGCTTCATCTCGTCCTCCCGTCATTCCGTCATTTGGGTGTCTGCTGGTCGAAATCTGGGCATTCGTCCGGAATGAGAAGGTCTGAGCCCGCTCGGGGCCCGGGTGCTCGTGGGCGACTCGGACGTGACGTGGGGCGCCCGCATGGCCCCTCGCTTCCCGGGGCGGCGCTCAGCGGCGGCCGAAGAGCTTGCGCAGGCCGGAGAGGAGCCCGCCCGGCCGGTTCCCGGGCTCGCCCTCCAGCGGCGAGCGGGAGATGACGGACTCCAGCTCCGCGTCCTCGGGCATGTCCGCCGCGAGGGTGACGGAGTGGCGCTTCACGCCGGGCAGCGTGGCCGCCAGCGACAGGGTGCCGTCCTGCGAGAGGCTGAAGTGCACCTCGGCCTCGCCGGGACGCTCGATGGAGAAGGAGAGGGTGCCGAGGTACTCGTTCTCCGCGGCCACCGGTGAGGGCCCCTGGAAGAGCGCGAGCACGAGCGGTCCGGGCGTGGCGGGGAGCACGAGCGTCTTCTCCGCGGGGAGGCGGGTGTTGCGCTCGAGGACGCGGCGCAGCGTGCCCCCGCGCTCGGCCACGCCGATGGGGACGGAGAGCACCTCGGAGACGGTGGCGCCGGGCTTGCCCGCCTGGGCGTCGAGGATGCCCTGCCCCAGCAGCGCCGCGCCGAGCGCCGCGGAGTGGGTGGCCTCCACGTCCGTGCGCACGGGCACGCCCAGGCTCTCCTCCAACCGGCGGCGCACCAGCGGCGAGCGGCCCTGGCCTCCGAGCAGCAGCACCTCGTCGAGCCCCTGCGGGGTGAGCGCGCTGGACTCGAGCACCTGGCGCACGACGAGGGTGATGCGCTGCACGAGGTCCGCGGTGAGGGCCTCCAGGCGCTCGCGATCGAGGGAGAACGGGGGCAGGCCGCCCGGGAGTGGGACGGTGACCCGCTCCTGCTCGCTGAGGGCCACCTTGGCGGCCTCGGCGGCGGTGAGCAGCGGGCTCCAGTCGGAGGGGTGCTCGGGGCGCGGGACGCCCTGGGCCTGGAGGTCGCTGGCGATGGCCTCGGCGACGCGCGCGTCGAAGTCCATGCCGCCCACGGTGGGGTCTCCTCCCGTGGTGATGACCTCGAGGTCGTCTCCGGTGAGCTGGACGACGGACACGTCGAGCCCGCCACCGCCCAGCTCCACCACGAGGATGCGCTTGCGGGCGAGCCCCCGCTCATGGCCGAAGGCGAGCGCCGCGGCCGAGGGGGCATTGAGGATGCGCAGGACGTTGAGCCCGGCGAGCGTGCCCGCCTCGCGCATGGCGGCGCGCTGCCGGTCGTCGAAGTGGGCGGGGACGCAGAGGACGGCCCGCGTGGCCTCGTGGCCGAGGAAGGTGCTGGCGGCGGCCTTGAGCTCGCGCAGGAGCCGGGCGGCGAGCTCGGGCAGGAGGTGGCTCTGACCGCGGAGCTCGATGCTGGCGTCACCGCGAGGGCCCGCGACGATGGGGAAGGGCAGGGGACCGCCGAGCGCGCGCACCAGGGGCGAACGGGCGCGCAGCCCGAGGAACCGGCGGAGTCCGAGGGCGGCATGGCGCGGAGCGCGCTCGGCCTCGGTGCGCGCTGCGGTGCCCACGAGGAGCTGGCCCGTCTCGTCCACGGCGATGAGCGAGGGCAGCGATGGGGCCTCGCCGAGGGAGATGAGCTGGAGCCGCCCCTGATGGTGCACGGCGATGCGCGCCCCCGAGGTGCCGAGGTCGATGCCGAGCACCACCTCGGGATGGGTGGCCGTCACGGGCGGGGAGACGGGCACGTCGAGGATGGCGCGCCGGCGCCCCTTGAGCTCCGGCGAGGGCGGACGGCGGAGCTCCTCGGGGAGGTACTCGGTGGGGGCGGGTGCCTCACGGACGGCGGGAGGCGCGGCGGGCTCCACCGTGCTGGGGACGGACGGTGCCGGTGTCTCGACGACGGGCGTCTCACGGGCGGAGGGAGGGACGGGGGGCTCCGCCCTGGTGGGGATGGGCGGTGCCAGTGTCTCGGAGACGGGCGGCTTCACCCGTGGTGGTTTGGGGGGCTCCGGAGGCACGTGGACGGGCGGCTCCTCCTTCGCTGGGATGAGTGCGTCGGCCTCGGCGGCGAGCGGCTCCACCTGCGCGGGAGCCGTCGGTGCCGGTGCGATGGACACGGGCGGCTCCGACTCCAGCGGGGAGATGAGCGAGGGCTCCAGGTCCACGGGAGCGAGGTGATCCAGGATGGCGCTGGCGATGAGATCCTGGGCCGCGGGCCGCGAGGAATCCGCAAGCGAGGGGCGCTCCGGAGCCGCCGGGGTGGCGAGCTCCGCCGGGGTGGGCACGGGCGCGGAGACCTGGGCACTCACGGGAGCCGGGGCCTCGGTTGGCTCAGCGGGTACAGCGGGGGCCTGCTGCTCAACGGGGGCGGGAGGTTTCACCGCCACTGGCGGATGCGGCGCGGCCGGCTTCGGAGCGGGCGGAACCGCTTGCCGTGTCGGCACCTGGGCTGGATGCCTCGGCGGAGCGACGCCGTTCTGGGCCGGCGCGGCGGACGTGGCTGGCTTCGCCGCCGGCTTCGGAGCGGAGGGAGCGGGCCCGGGCGCGGCGGGGACGGCGGGGCGGGGCGGGTTCGCGGCCTGCTTGCGAAGCGCCTCGGCGGTGATGACAGGGCGCCCGCGCTTCGGCGCGGCCGGCTGGGGCTCCTCCGCGCGTGGCTTCTCTGGGGTGGGAGCGGCTTCGCTGCGGCGGGCCAGGATGCGGTCGATGAGCGCCTTGCTGTGCGCATCGAGGCGGACGAAGCGCACGGTCATGCCGGCACGCGCGCCCTCGGTCTGGGTCTTCACCACCAGGCCCTCGCCGCGCAGCAGGCGGCCGCCATCGGCCAGCACCAGCTCGAAGGCCAGCCCGGTGCCCTCGGGCTTGGGCGAACGCGTGGCGATGAAGAGGCCCCCGCGCGCGACGTTGGAGCCGTACTTCTCGATGAAGTCCTCCTCCGTCGCGTACGGGAGGCGGATGCGCAGCGGGAGGAGCTTGGGCTCGACCGTCACCGTCCGTCACCGCCTCCCGGAGGGCCTCATTGCTGCAGAGGCAGGCGAACGTCCTCGCCGCTGCTGGTGGGCAGCAGGAGGGTGAGCCCGGGAGCGATGGCGGACGGCGGCACCTCGAAGATGAGGGTGATCGAGTCGCGCTGGTCCTGCTCCCACGTACGGTTCAGCTTGCGTGTGCCGGCGAGGGTCTGGGCGTCCTGGGCGATGGGGTAGTCCTTTCCTGCCGCGTCCACCACGCGCGCCGTCGAGAACGCGACGTGCGCGGGTTGAGAGGGGTCGGTGCCGACGTTCTGGGCGATGAGCTGCACGCGGAGGAAGAGCTCCTCGGTGGTGAGGCCCACCTTGCCCGAGCCGCGCAGCGAGTGCAGCGACTCGAGCCCGGTGAGCTTCACGGCGAGCGTGTCCGCGTGCACGGTCGGGTTGGGGGAGGGGATGGCGAGTGTCTTCGCCTCCTCCTCCTGGCCCGTGGCGAGCCCGGCGAGCCGCGCGTTGGGGTCGGTGGAGTTGTCCGCGGGCGGCCCGGAGGGAGCGCCGCCCTGGTTCACGCGATCCACCTCCTCGCGCAGCTTGGCGAGGGTGCGGTCCTCGACGGGGGCGGGCTCCTCCTTCTTGCAGCCCCCGAGGAGGGCCGCCGCGCAGAGGAGCGCCGCGATGCCACGGGCGGACGGGCTCATGAGAGGTTCGTCCCCTGGACCAGCTCGTAGAACTTGTCGAAGGCGGCGGGGATGCGCGAGGGGTCCTCGCCACCGCCCTGGGCCAGGTCCGGCTTGCCACCGCCGCGGCCGTTGACCTCCTTGGCCATCTCCTTGAGCAGGTTGCCGGCGTGGATGCCCCGGGCCACCACGTCCTTGGTGGCCGCCACGAGCAGGACGACCTTGCCGTCCTTCTCTCCGCCGATGACGATCACCCCGGACTTGATGCGGTCGCGCAGCTGGTCCGCCAGCCCGCGGAACACGTTCGGGTCGGCCGGGTCCATCCGCGTGGCGAGCACCTTCATGCCGTTGATGTCGCGCGCCTGGTCGAGCAGATCCTTGCTGGAGCCGGCCTGTGCCTTCACGGCCACCTCCTCGATCTTCTTCTCCAGCTCCTTCATGCGCTTCTGCGTGGACTCCACGCGCTTGACCAGGTCCTTGGGCGAGGTCTTCAGCAGCTCGGCGGCCTTCTTCAGCTCGCGCTCGGTCTCGCGCACGTACTGGAGGGCGCCCAGGCCGGTGACGGCGGTGACGCGCCGCACGCCCGAGGCCACGCCGGACTCGCTGAGCACCTTGAAGAGGCCGATGTCACCGCTGCGCCGCACGTGGGTGCCGCCGCACAGCTCGGTGGACTGGGGGTGCACGGTGACGACGCGCACCGTCTCGCCGTACTTCTCGCCGAACATGGCGACGGCGCCGGACTTCTTCGCCTCCTCCAGGTTCATGATGCGCGTCTGCGCCTCGGTGTTCTCGCGCACCCAGCCGTTGACCAGGTCTTCCACCTGCTCCAGCTGCTCGTGCGTCATGGGCGCGAAGTGCGAGAAGTCGAAGCGCAGGTAGTCCGGCGCCACCACGGAGCCGGCCTGCTTGACGTGCTCGCCGAGCACCATCTTGAGCGCCTTGTGCAGCAGGTGCGTGGCCGAGTGGTTGGCGCGGATGGACGAGCGCCGCTCGCCGTCCACACCCGCCTGCACCATGTCTCCGACCTTGAAGGAGCCCTGGGTGACCTTCACCTTGTGGACGATGAGGCCCTGCACCGGACGCTGCGCGTCCTGCACCTGCGCCACGGCCTTGCCTCCGTGGCCCACGATGCGGCCGGTGTCGCCCATCTGGCCGCCAGACTCGCCGTAGAAGGGCGTGCGGTCCAGCACCAGCTCCACCTCGTCGCCCTCGCTGGCGTGCGTCACCTCGGCGCCGCCCTTGAGGATGGCGCGCACGGAGCCCTCGCCCTCGTGGCCCACGCCCTCGTAGCCGAGGAACTCGCTGGGGCCCAGCCGCTCGAGGACCTGCTGGTAGATGGCGCCCACCGCCTTGTCACCGGAGCCGGCGAACTTGCCCCGCTTCGCCTCCTCCTCCATCTCCTTCTCGAAGCCCTCGAGGTCCGCCTCATAGCCGCGCTCGCGGAGGATGATCTGCGTGAGGTCCCACGGGAAGCCGTAGGTGCTGTGCAGATCGAACACCTTCTTGCCCTCGAGCACCTTCTCGCCGGACTTCTTCAGCCGGGAGACCTCCTCGTCGATGAGCTTCATGCCGCGGTTGAGCGTGCGGCGGAAGCTCTCCTCCTCGAACTTGGCGACCTCGAGGATGAAGGTGCGGCTCTCGCGCAGCTCGGGGTAGGCATCGCCCATGAGCTCGATGACGCGGTCCACGACCTTGTAGAAGAAGAGCTCGTCCAGGCCCAGCAGCGAGCCGTGGCGGATGGCGCGGCGCATGATGCGGCGCAGGACGTAGCCGCGGCCCTCGTTGGAGGGCTGCACGCCATCGGCGACGAGGAAGGCGGTGGCGCGGCTGTGGTCCGCCACCACGCGCATGGAGGCCCCACCCTCCTGGGTGTAGGGCTTGCCGACCAGCCCGCTCACCGTGGAGAGGATGCCCTGGAAGAGGTCCGTGTCGTAGTTGGAGCGCTTGCCCTGGACGACGGACGCGATGCGCTCAAGGCCCGCGCCCGTGTCGATGGACGGCTTGGGCAGCGGGATGAGCGGCGCGTCCTTCTCCTTGCGCTCGAACTGCATGAACACGAGGTTCCAGATCTCCAGCCACCGGTCGCAGTCACACGCCACGCCCTGGCACGGACGGCCCGCGGCCTCCTCGACACAGGGGATGTCGTTGCCCTGGTGGAAGTGGATTTCGGAGCACGGGCCGCACGGGCCGGTGTCGCCCATGGCCCAGAAGTTGTCCTTGTAGCCGAGCTTGAGGATGCGGTCGCGGGACACGCCCTGCTTCGCCCACAGCTCGGCGGCCTCCTCGTCCCAGGGAATGCCCCGCTCGCCGTTGAACACGGTGACGGCGAGCCGCTCCTTGGGCAGCCCGAGCGTCTTCGTCACGAACTCCCAGCCGTAGGCGATGGCCTCGGCCTTGAAGTAGTCGCCGAAGGAGAAGTTGCCGAGCATCTCGAAGAACGTGTGGTGGCGCGCGGTGTAGCCCACGTTGTCGAGGTCGTTGTGCTTGCCGCCGGCGCGCACGCACTTCTGCGAGGTGGTGGCGCGTGCGTAGTCGCGCTTCTCACGCCCGGTGAAGACGTCCTTGAACTGGACCATGCCCGCGTTGGTGAACAGCAGGGTCGGGTCGTTCTGGGGGACGAGGGAAGACGACGCGACGCGGCGGTGACCGCGCTCTTCGAAGAACTTGAGGAACGCCTCGCGAATCTGGGAGGCGGACATGACAGAGGACATGGTGAGGGTATATGCCACAAGTGGGGGGTGCGCTGCGTTTCTTATGGACCGGGCTAGGATCGAAGCCTGACATGCGCTCCCCATCCCACCTTGTCGCCTGCTTCCTGCTTGTTCTCCCTATAACCGTCGTGGCCCAGACGAACCCCCAGACGGCCTCGCTCGGACGGCTGCTGAGGAAGGGAGCCGAGCCCCCGCAGCGCATCCAGGCGGCGAGGGTGCTGGGGGAGTCGGAGGATCCGGAGGCGCTCCAGCCCCTGTGCGAGGGGCTCCAGGACCCGAGCGGAGAGGTGAGGGCGGCGGCGGCCGAGGCGCTGGGGAAGCTGGGCGAGGTGGGGGCAGTGGAGTGCCTGGAGGCCCGGAAGGACGAGCCGGACGAGGCGGCCCAGGCGGCCATCACGGCGGCGCTGAAGACGCTGCGCGAGCTGAAGGCACGGCCGCCGCGCCTGTACGTGATGCTCAATGGGGTGAAGGACGCGACGGGGACGGTGCCGCCGGAGTGGGTGAAGGCCACCGAGGCCCGGATGCGGCGGAAGCTGACCCAGCTGGGCGCCTGGCTGGCTCCGGAGAAGGAGAGCGAGGCGGAGGCCCGGGCGGTGCTGAAGAAGGAGAAGCTCCAGGGCTACCGGCTGATGGCGGAGATCCGTCCCGGGCCGGATGGGGGGTTGAAGCTGTCGGTGATGTGCCTGCGCTACCCGGGCAAGCAGCTCCTCGGGAACGTGGAGGTGCAGGCGTCCGGAGCGGAGCAGGGAGACATGCTCGAGGCGCTGGCACCCCGGGCCATCGAGGAGGCCGCGAGCTCGTTCGGCTGGAAGAGGTGACGCCCCGCGGCGTACCGGGGGGCGCTGTGTTCTTCGCGGACCGGGCTAGGATCGGTTCCCAGACATGCGGCGCCCGTTCTCGCTTCTCGCTCTCTTTCTTCTCTCGCTGCCAGGGGCTGTCCTGGCCCAGGTGGACGCCCGGACCGCTTCCTTGAGCAAACAGCTCGGGAAGGGGACGGATCCCAAGCTGCGCTCACAGGCCGCGCTCGGTCTGGGGGCCTCGGATGATCCGGAGGCCCTGAAACCGCTGTGTGATGGGCTGAAGGATTCGAGCGAGCAGGTCCGCGCGGCCTCGGCCCAGGCGTTGGGGAAGCTGAAGGAACTGGCCGGACTGGAGTGCCTCAAGGCGCGGAAGAGCGAGACGGACGCGGCGGCGCGGACGGCCATCCAGACGTCGCTCCAGGTGCTGCAGGATTTGAAGGCACGGGCACCGAAGCTCTATGTGCAGCTCGTTGGGGTGAAGGACAAGACGGGCCAGCTGCGGCCGGAGGTGGTGAAGGTCACCGAGGCCCGGATGCGGCGGAAGCTGACCCAGGTGGGAGCGCTGCTGGCACCGGTGAAGGAGAGCAAGGCGGCGGCGCAAGGCGTCCTGCGCAAGCACGGCATCCACGGCTACCGGTTGCAGACGGAGATCCACCCCACGGAGAGCGGGGGCCTGAAGGTGCGGGTGGTGTGCATCGGCTACCCGGACCAGGCACTGCTGGGCGACGTGGAGGTCCAGGCGTCGGGAGCGAAGCCCGAGGAGCTGCTCAAGGTGTTGGCGCCCCGCATCATCGAGGATGCCGCGGACACGTTCGAGTGGGATACGTGAGGCGGCGGGGCGTGAGTTGCCTCGGGTAGAGGGACTCCTGTCATGACGGACGAGCAACGGCAGATTCGCCGGATGGAAGCGCTGGTCGCGAATCTCCGTGACCCGAAGCACCGTCGCCGACGTCAGCACACCCTCCAGGTGCTCGCGGAGCTGTGGGACAGGCGGCATATCTGTATCCGGATTGGCCCCCAGCCGAGGATCCCACCGTCGGTGGATGCCCTTCGCGCCGTTGGATTGTGCCTCGATGATCCAAAGCTGGAGGTGCGGATCGCGGCCATGGTGGCGTTGACCTGGTGCGAGCCCCATTTCGACGAGGCACTCCCCATTCTGGAGGCGGGTTGCAGGGACCCGCATCCCTTGGTGCGGCTCAACGCGGCGAGAAGCCTGTCACGCTTGAGGGCGCATGCGGCGGGAGCAGTACCAACCCTGCGGAGCCTGCTCTCGGATCCCGTGCGGACCGTGCGGTGGGTGGCCGCCTTCTCGCTGGCGGAGTGTGCACCCTCGGAGGAGTGCGTCCCGATTCTGGTGGACTCGCTGTGGAGCAGATCCTCGTTCGAACGTCTCAGGAGTGTCGTTGCCTTCCGAGGTCTCGGTCCCCTGGCATGGTTCGCGATCCCCCAGCTCCTCCACATGATGGAACAGAGGGGGGAGAATGAGCTTGGCGAGGTGGCCGAGCTCCTGTGCGAGCTCGCTCGGGATGGGGCACCGGGGCTTTCCGAGCCGCGAGTGCTGGATCTCCGGGAGGCCGCACGCGCGAGGGCTCTGAAGGACGGGCCAGAGGGCTCCAAGTAGTCTGCGCGGAGGTCCAAGGAGGAGACACGTGTTCGCGAGCCTGCTGCTGCTGCTACTCACGCAGATTCCATGCACGCCGGGTGAGACGTCGGCGATTTGCCACTGCAAGGCGGGGATGTTCAGCGCGTGCGAGACGCTGAAGCAGACCAACCCGAAGAAGGCGGCGGAGATTCTCGCGCAGTTGGAGAAGGTCGCGGCGCAGGCCAAGGTGGTGGAGGAGGCCGGTCAGAAGGCGGAGGCGGCGAGTGAGGCCGAGGCTGCCTCCGACTGTTCCGAGCCGAAGGAGTGCAAGGGGCAGTTGCACCACATCATCTCCCGGCCCATCGCCAAGGCATTGGAGGAACACGGCACACTTCGCGGCCATTACAAGCCACGCGACCCGCGCTTCGTCTCCCGGGCCGATGATGAGAAGGCCCACTGCGGCTATCAGGAGTGGCACCGGAAGGTGGACGCGGAAGTCATCAAGTGGCTCGAGGACAACAGAACGGCGACCCCGAAGCAGTTCGAGGCCCTGCTCCGGGAAATCTACAATCGGCCCTTGATGCGTGCGAGGTTCCCCAATGGCTTCTGAACCGTCTGCCTCCCCGCGTTTCTTCGTCCTGGAAAAGGACGCGATCGGGTCCCGTTACGATATCGATGTCGAGAAGGCCGAGCCCGTCAATCGTGAAGAGGGGGCTGTCTGCCCGCGGTGCGGTAACCCCATTGGAATGATGAAATGGCTTTCCCCCTACCGAATCGAGCTGTTCCTGCACGGTGAGGAACTCGGGGACTTCATCAAAGCGCCAGGGGATGACCTTCTCGTCTCCGACCGGTTCGCCCGGGCTTTCCAGGAGGAAGGACTCACGGGGCTGGAGGGCTTCCACCCGGTGGAGGTGGTACGGGTGCGCCGCAAGCGGCGAGGCTCCAAGCCCACTCACGTGCCTCACTACCTGGCCGTCACGGCCTGTTTCAGCCGCGCGGCGGTGCACATGGCGCTCAGCCGCATTCGCTACGCCGATGAGCCTCCTACGTGTGAGGAGTGCCGCGAGGCGACGAAGAATGCCATCTACGGCTTCTCCTTGGAGCCCGGCACTTGGCAGGGGGAGGACATCTTCCGTCCCCGGGGGCTGCATGGGCGACTGGTCGTCTCCGAGCGCTTCGCGCGCTTCGTGGAGCGGCACGGGTTCACCAACATGATTCTGACGCCCACCGAGGAACTCGTGTGGGACCCGTTGGAACTCGGGCCTCCACCCGGTTAGGCGCGCCGGATGAGTCCCATTTCCTCGATGGCCGCATAGAGGTGCATGCGGGCTTCGGACCATGGGAGCAACTCCACGCGGTAGTCGGCGAGCGCGTCCAGAAAGCTGAAGGAGTTGGCCGGATTGGAGTGCCCAAGGTCCGGAAGGGCGAGATGGACGCAGCGGCGCGGACGGCCATCCAGACTTCGCTCCAGGTGCGGAGGACTGAAGGTGCGGGTGGTGTGCATCGGCTACCCGGACCAGGCGCTGCTGGGGGATGTGGAGGTCCAGGCGTCGGGAGCGATGCCCGAGGAACTGCTCAAAGTGCTGGCATCCCGCAGCATCGAGGAGGCCGTAGACACTTTCGATTGGGACATGTGAGGCGCAGGGCGTGGACTGCTTCAGGAGCCGCCCTGCTTCAGCCAGAACTTGCGCCCGCCACTACTGAGTGCTGCCTCCAGGAACTCCGAGAATGAGCCAGCGATCTGCTTGCAGTCCTCCGGATGCGAAAATCCTTCGTTCCAGCCATCAATGATGGGATGACGGGCGTTTAGCGTCCTGTCCACATTCACCAGGATGCGATCGTTGTCATGAAGGTCGCAGAGCACGTACCAGGAGGCAGGTCCCCACTCATCACTGTCCTCTCCTCGCATGGCCACACGAGCCCGGATGATCTTGTCCAATGGGAGGATTCGGTAAGGAGAGTCTGGCTGCTCGAACAACTTGGCGCCGTTGCAGTGTAGATAGAAGGCGCGCAAGTCCGAGTCCATGCGCCAACCCACCCGCTGCTCGAACTCCACGATTTCAGCTAGAGTGGCAGGCGGATTTGGAAAGTGGTGGCGTGAGAGTTTTTCGAGCAGCCTCATTGTCGCGTTTTCATCCACGCCGCATATGGAGTGCTGTGGGAATTCCAGGGGTGCACATCGGGACCCGAGAAAGAGACTGAAGGGGAGGATGTGGTGGTGTCTATGTGGATTTTGGAACTAACACACGCAGCTTGCTCAAGAGGCGTCGTGTTATTTCCTGCCGAATTCCGCTGAGTATCTGCTGGTAAATATCTGGAGATGCGTAAAGGAAAACAGGTGTCTCGGGGTCGAGCGGAGTAGATACTGGAAAGTCTCTTACTTTTCTTTGCATGATTGATAGCGAGTTTGATGGGAGTGATGTGGACTCGAAATCCGATAGTGCAAGTTGCATCGCGGTACTGATTTGTGGATATTGAGAGGGGTTTGCACGAAGATGCTGAAGGACACGCAGTGCTTGTCCACCCCATCCAATGTACTGCGGATTGAACTCATGGAGGGACAAGAACATTTTAGGCTTGCGGTAGGGCGGCAGTTCGCAATCTTCTGGATAGCCAGCAATTTCGTTTTCGCAGAATGTGCGTAATTCTTGGTCTCCAATACGTAGTGCGAGCGCCAAGGTGTCAGCAACCACTCGTGAGAGCAGCTCACCCGATTGTGCTCTTGAGAGTAGGGCGGCACACTCTTCCGTTACGCGAGAATCTTGGATGGGTGATGATGTTGCGGTTGATGGATGGGGAGTTCCGATGGATATAGGAGAGCCAGTGATTTGATGTAGAACCCATTCCTCATGGGCCGTGCGGATTGCGAGCAATCTCTCGACAGTAAAACGCTCGATATCTCTATCGATGAGGGTGGCGTGATTCTGGCATAGGAGTATTGCGTTTTCTGCTGAGGATCTGTCTTCTTGTGATTGTGTGGGGTTGTATCGAGGGCCGCCAGGGCTTGCTGCGTGGATGTGTGCAACCACCCCGATGTTTATGGATTTTGATGTGTTATTGTGAGGTCCTGTTACGGGAACCCTACATAGTGAGCACATGGAGCCCGCGCGACGATGGGCTACTAGCTGTACTTCTCGGTTGAAGTCATCTCGAGCCATGGGGTTTTTGTGTCTGGGGTGTGTTTGGGTCGCCAGATTCAGGCGTTGCGCAGCTGAGCATGTTTGGCTGGCTGAGGTGCCTTGAAGATCGTTGCGCAGGTTCCGTTTGGTCTCATCGTTGTTTCCTTAATCATTTGCTGCTGTTGCATTCCATTCGACGCTAGGGAGCATGCTTTGTAGTTCCGGTTTTGGGCATTGCGTTCAATGGAAGTCGTACCTGCTGGGATTTTGTAATGCCGCGAGAAGTGGGCTGTTGTCGATGGAGTGGATAATTCATCATTCCGCTTCGCGCTGTGCTGCTGAGTCCCGAGCGATCTGAGTTCAAATGGCAGAGACGACTCCTGGACTGCGGGTTACGCTCGGCGGATGAGTCCCATCTCCTCGATGGCCGCATAGAGGCGCACGCGGGCCTCGGACCACGGGAGCAACTCCACGCGGTAGCCAGCGAGCGCGTCCAGGATCAACTGCCGGTAGCTGGGGTGACCAGGATCGGCGATGACGACCACGCCCCGGTCCCCATGCGAGCGGATGAGCCGGCCCACGCCCTGGCGCAGCATCAGCAGTGCCCGAGGCAGCCGGTAGTACAGGAAGCCCAGGTGCGCGTTGCCTCCACGGGCCAGCGCCTCCTCGCGCGTGGCCACCAGCGGGCGGCTGGCGGGCTCCAGTGGCAGCTTGTCGATGAAGACGCACCCCACGCCCCGGCCGGGGATGTCCACGCCCTGCCAGAAGCTCTTCGTCCCCAGCAGCACCGTGCCGGTGTCCTTCTCCTGCCGCGCCGCCAGCGAGCGCCCGTGCCCTCGCGATTGCCGCATCACCTCGATGCCCTGCGGTTCCAGCTTCGCCTTCACCTGATCCGCCACGCGCTCCATCCGCCGCGTGGAGGCGAACAGTCCCAGCACGCGCCCGCCCATCACCTGCGCCAGTCCGGACACGCGCATCGCGGCCCAGTCGATGAAGGCCTCCTCGTGCGCGCGGGGCGCGTCCGTCACCAGCACCACCAGCGCCTGCTTGCGCAGATCGAAGGGCGTGGGCGCGCGCAGCAGCCGGGGCGGGGGAATCCCCTCGTTGCGCCCATCCAGTCCCAACCGGCCGAGCACGTACGGCATCCGCTCGGTGCCCGTGCTCAGCGTGGCCGAGGCCAGCACCAGGGCCCGCTTGTGTTGCGCGAAGTCCCTCGACACATAGGCCGCCACGTTCACCGGCTGGGCCATCAGGCTCCAGCGCTGCCTGCGAGGCACCGCCGTGGCCGCGTAGCACCGGCCCTCCGAGGGGTCGTCCGACAGCTCCGACGCCAGCGTCGTCAGTTCCTGTACCTCCGAGACGGCGCCCGCCAGCTCCCGCTCCAGCGGCGGAATCTTCACCGCCAGGTCCGGCAACACCTCCGCCAGCCCCACCGTCAGCAGCTTGTGCAGGGACTGGAGGCACTCGCGCACCTCCACCAGTCCCTCGCGCACCGGCTCCCACGCGGCGGAGGCCCGCACCTCGCCGGTAATGCGCAGCTCCGGCGCGTAGGCGGACTCGTCCGCGTCCTCCGAGGCGCTCGTGGCGGCCGGCTCGCACAGCCCCATCACGTGCTCGCCCAGGGCCCGCGAGGCCGCGCCCACCGAGAGCAGGGAGCTCTCCACCTCGCTCATCAGCACGCGGGCCTCCGCGCGCCGCGAGGCGAACAGCGCCCGCCGCAATTCCGCGAAGAGGCCTCGCCGTCCGTCGCGTCCGTGCAGCCGCTCGGTGAGGCGGGAGAAGGCCAGGTCCGACAGCTCCGAGGAGAGCGCGGTGGTGGCCACGTCCTCCACCTCGTGCGCCTCGTCGAGCACCAGGTGGTCCAGCTTCGGGTAGCGCAGGGGCCACGCGAAGGCGAGCGACTGGTTGATGACGAGCACGTCCGCGTCGCGCGCCTGGGCCACCGCCGAGTGGTAGTAGCAGCGGTGGTAATGCGGGCAGCGCTCGCCCAGCGTGGTGGCCGCCTCCGAGCGCACCGCCGGTGCCAGCGCGAGCAGCACGGGGAAGCGCTCGCGGAACCAGTGGCTCAGCCGGTCGAGGTCTCCCTCCCGGCCGCGGCGCATCAGGGCGCGCAGATAGGCGCGGGGGGCCCGGGCGGCGTGGCTCATGCCGGGCTCCACGCGGGTGATGTCGAGCGCGCGGCGGCGGCAGAGGTAGTTCGTCTGGCCCTTGAGGAGCGCGTACGAGAAGGCGCCCTCGGTGGCGCGGTGCAGGCGGGGCAGGTCCTTCTCGATGAGCTGGTCCTGCAGCGTCTTGGTGTGCGGAGCCACGCCCACCTTGCGCCCGTTGCGAGCGGCGAAGAGGGCCGCGGGCGCCAGGTACGCCAGCGACTTGCCCGTGCCCGTGCCGGCCTCCACCGCGAGCTGTCCGCCCTCGGAGAGCGTGCGCGCCACGGCCTGGGCCATCTCGAGCTGCGCGGGCCGGGCCGCGAAGCCCTCCTGCGCGCGCTCCAGGGCGCCTCCGGGGCCGAGCAGCGCCGACACCTCCTCGGCGCGGACGGGCTCCACCGGGGTGTCCTCTTCCGGCTCGGGAGGCGGCTTCGTGCCATTGGTGCGCAGGCGCTCGGGGCGGCCGGGGAGGAAGCCCGTGGCCTCCAGCTTCAACGGGGCGGAGTGTTTCCGGCACAGGTTCCACAGGCCGGTGAGCACCGAGACGAGGGGTCTCGCCTCCGGGTCGATGTCTCCCTCCAACTCCTCCAGCCCGGCCTCGCCGGCTTCTATCTGCGCGAGCCGCAGCGAGGCGCGCGGATCCAACGTCTCCAGCAGGTCGGCGAGGTCATCGGCGCGCCCGTCGCGGATGCAGCCCTCCATGGCGTGCACCAGCACGGCGTGGGTGGCCTCGCAGTCCGTCATGGCGCGGTGCCGCGAGCGAGGGCCCTTGCCGGCCCAGCGCAGCAGGGCCTCCAGCGAGTGGCTGGACAGCTCCGGGTGCAGGTAGTGCATCAGCTCGCACGAGTCGAGCACCGGGGCGCGGATGGGGCCCAGCAGGTCCGGGAGGAAGCCCTTCTCGAAGGAGGCGTTGTGGGCCACCACCGTCCAGCCGGCGAGCCGCTTGCGCAGCTCGGGCACCTTCTGCGCGAGCCGGGGCTGGCCGGCGAGCATCGCGTCCTCGATGCCCGTGAGGCGGCGGATGGTGAGGGGGAGGGGGCGCGAGGCGGCGAAGAAGTGGACGTACTTGTCCACGACCTGGCCGTTCTCGACGAAGAGGGCGCCGAGCTCGATGACCTCGTCGACGCGCGGATCCAACCCCGTCGTCTCGAGGTCCAGGAACACGTGCCGGGTGAAGAGTTCCGCCGCGCCGCCCATGGGGAAGAAGGGCCAGCCTAGCCGTCTTCGGGCGTCATGCCGAGAAACCGGGCGTCCGGGGTCCGATGGGAGGGGACAGTCTCGCCGGGGGACGCCGGAACGGAACGGGTGAGCAGGAGTTTCCGCTCGTGGACTTCACGCGGGGAGAGAGCGCGGTTCACCGGCCGCACCCGTGGCGGCGTGGACACACGCCCACGGGCGTCCGACCGCTCGGTGCCGCGAACCGACCGTTCGCCGTGGAGGCCGTCGCCGGGGTGCCGGATGGGCTCAACCTTGCACTGCACCGCGCGACGAACTCGCGCTCCTGGAGTCCCGTATGACGACCGCCGCTTCTGGTTTCCCGTCCGATACCGCCGGGGTTTCCCCGGCCCCCGCCGTGCCCCGTCTCCGCCGTCCCCGGGCGACGTTGCTCGCGGCGCTCGGGCTGGGCGTCTGCGCCGAGGTGCTCTTCGACGGACCCGCGCTCGGTGTCTCGTTTCCGTTGTTCATCGTGCTCCTCGTGTCGGCGTTGCTCGCGCTCGGTGGGCGCGAGAGCTGGCAGCGGGCCCGTCCCAACTCCTGGCTGCTCGTGCCGCTGCTGTTCTTCTCCGGCATGGTCTTCGTGCGCGCCAACCCCTTCCTCACCACGCTCAACGTGCTCGCCTCGGGCTTCCTGCTGCTCCTGGTGATGCACTTCTGGGCGGCCGGGCGCGTGGAGCGGCTCGGGCTGTGGAGCTACCCGTTCACCGTGTTCGGCACGTTCTTCCGCGCCGCGCTGCTGCCGCCGGGCGTGTTGCGCGCGGAGGTGGACCTGTCCTCGGCGCGCGCGCAGGTGCCCAAGCTGATGCCGGTGCTGCGCGGCGCGCTGCTCGCCGTGCCCGTGCTGTTCATCTTCACGGCCCTGCTCGTCTCGGCGGACGCCGTCTTCGAGGAGGCGGTGGGGCGGGTGCTGTCCTTCGGCTCGGACCTGACGTTCCTGGACACGCTCTGGCGGGCGGTGTTCGCCGGCGGGAGCGCGTTCGGGGTGCTCGGCCTGCTGGCCCATGCGCTGCGACGGCGCCGCCATGGTTCCGAGGCGGGGGAGACGGAAGTCACTCCGGCCGTGCCCCGCCTGGGCTTCACCGAGGCACTCACGCTCGTGGGGTTGGTGGACCTGCTCTTCCTGGGCTTCGCCGGCATCCAGCTCGCCTTCCTCTTCGGCGCGGCGCACCTGCCCTCGGGGCTCACCTATTCCGAGTACGCTAGGCGCGGCTTCTTCGAACTGCTCACGGTGTCGGTGATGACGCTGGGCCTCAGCCTGGCGCTGGCGCGCTGGACGCGGCTGCGGAGCCAGGGTCAGCTCACCGCCTTCCGGGCCTCGTGCACGGCGATGGTGGGCCTGGTGCTGGTCATCCTCGCCTCGGCGGTGAAGCGCATGGCGCTCTACGAGTCCGCCTACGGCTACACGCACCTGCGCGTGTACACGCATGTCTTCATGGTGGCCCTGGCCGGGGTGCTCGTCTGGCGCGCGGTGACGCTGTGGTGGCGGCCGGAGCGCTTCGCCATCGGCGCCTTCGTCGGCGCGCTCGGCTTCCTCGCGGCGCTCAACGTGCTCAACCCGGATGCCTTCATCGCGCGCGGCAACCTCGAGCGCTCCGTGGAGGGCTCCACGCTGGACGAGTCCTACATGCTGCAGTCGCTGTCCGAGGACGCCGCGCCGGAGCTCGCCGCGCACCTGGCCCGCAGTCCCGAGGGCACGTTCGCGACGAACATCCGGAGCCGGTTCTGCCGCTTCACCGAGCCCATGCCGGGAGGCTGGCCGGCCTTCCACCTCGCGCGCCACCGGGCGTCGGAGCTGGTGCGGCCGCTCCCGTGCCAGTACTGAATGAAAACACGAAGGGGGCCTCCACCCGCGTCGGGTGGCCGGCCCCCTCGCCGTGTCCGGTGGGCTCACTCCACCATGAACACGCCGCTGATCATCTTCCCCATGGCGCAGCCGTAGACGAGCTTGCCCGTCTTGGTGGGGGTGAAGGACACCTCCACCGGCTGGTTGAGGGGGAGCTTCGCGTCGATGCCGTAGTCCTCGAGGACGATCTCCGTCGCGCAGGTTTGCTCCGTGGTCCGGGTCAGCACCAGCTTCACGGGCTCGCCCTGCTTGAGGGTGACGGGGCTCGGCTCGTAGCCCTTCTCGGTGACGGAGAGCGCGATGGTGCGCGGCTCACCGGGCTTCTTCGCCTCCTGGGCCGCGGGGGCGGTTGCGGCGGGCTTGGAGGGCGCCGGCGGGCTCGCGGGCTTGGAGCAGCCCTGCCCGGCGGTCAGCACCGCGCCCGCCAGGGCGAGGGCCAGCAGCGGCTTGATGATCTTGGAGAAGAAGGACATCGGTGTTCCTCGGGGCTAGTCGTTCTGCCCGGGCTCGTCGGACGCGTCGGCCGGGTCCGTCTCCGCGGCATCCGCGGGGGAGAAGCGCACGAGCGCGTGCAGGGGGATGAAGACCTCGTGTCCGTCCTCGCCGACGATGAGGTCGAACCGGCCGACCACGCGCAGCGGCATGGAGAGCTGGATGCCGTTGCGCAGCGTCAGCTTCACGAGCTCGCCCTGGTGGGGGAGGAAGGGGCGGGGGTCGGAGTAGGGCCGCTTGTCCGGCTGACGCGCGACGTTGGCGGGCTTCTGGGCCAGCTTCTGGTCGCGCTCGAGCTGGGGCGTGAGCTGCTCCCAATCCGAGCGGCGGGTGATCATGACGACCTGGAGCTTCTCCATGCGCCCGCTGCGGCCGAGCACGAAGGAGATGGGCTCCACGCTCGCGACGGTGTCGAGCACGGTGCGCTCGCCCAGCACGATGGCCAGCTCCGTCTTCGACTCCAGGAGCCCGTTGATGAAGGTGGCCACCGAGGTGTCATCCACCTCTCCGCGGGCCTGCTTCACGGCGGCCTTGCGCTGGGTGCGCTCCTTGCGCGAGAGGAACTCGGCCACGGTCAGGCCGCTCTGCAGCACGCCGAAGGCATCCGGGAGCGACAGGCCCGGGTTCTTGCCCATCAGCTCGTACACCTGGTCGAAGCGCTTCGCCTCCTCGGCGTGCAGCTTGCGCCACACCCGGCACTTCATCTTGCCCTCGAGCTCGCCCTTGGCGATGCGCGCCGGCACGTGCTCCTTGGTGGCGAGCGCGAGGATCTGCTCGGGGGGGGGGGGCGGGCGGGGCGCCCTCGGGCGGCCGAAGCCACCTCCGGGGCGGGCACCCATCGAGCCCATCCCCGGCGCGCGGCCCGCCGAGGGGCCGGGACGGGGCGAGGGCGCGGAGCCGGGCACCACGGAGCGGGGCGTCACGGGGACCGGGGGAGACGGCGTAGGAGGGGCCGTCGGGGTGGGCGCGGGCCGGGGCGCGGCGGTGGAGGGCACCACGGAGCGGGGTGTCACGGGGACCGGGGGAGACGACGGCGTAGGAGGGGCCGTCGGGGTCGGCGTGGGCCGCGTGGTGGGAGTGGGGGTAGGGCGCGGGCTGACAGCGCTCGCGGGCGTCGGGGTGGGCGCGGGGGTGCCGGGAGTGGCGGCCGGGCGCCGGATGACCTCGACTGCGGGGGCGATCCGCCGTGTCTTCCGATCGTTCACGTTCGTATGCTACCTGATTGAGGCGCGAGCGGCCTGGGTGCGGCCTGGTCTCACGGTTGCTGGAGGGAATCCGTAAGGTCTACCTTCCATCCGGACGGTTCTCGAACCATCCGGACCTGGCTCTTTCCACTCGAGGAAACCACGCCCACCGTCGCCACGTCCCCCTCCTCGCTCGCCAGCGTGACCTCCGTAACATCGGCTGGCGGAGGAACATTCGCGAAAAAGAAGGCTAACGGGTCCGCCTTCACCGCGCCTCCGGATGCCTGGGCCGCCGCCTGGGCCCGCTGCTGGAGGGTGTCCTGGGTGGGCTTGGAGAGGGCCGCCCAGGCCGCCTTGTACTCCCCGTTGCGCACATGGGAGTGGAAGGTCCTGTAGGCCTTGTCGGGCGTGTCGAAGCCGGTTCGGCCGCACCCCCCGAGGGCCAGCAGGGCCAGCAGGAGCAGCGGCATCGTGGGCAGCAGGCGCATGAATCAGCCATCTAGGCCAAAGCGCCGCGCTCGCCAAGGGGCAGTGTCAGCCCGAGCCCTCTTCCTTGTGCTGGCGGACGCAGTTGCGGCCGGCCGCCTTGGCCTCGTAGAGGCAGGTGTCGGCGGCGCGCAGCAGGTCCTCTACTCCCACCCATCGCGGGTCGGGTGCGTTGGCCACTCCCAGGGAGGCCGTGCATCGCACCTCCTTGCGGGAGCCGTCCTGGGCGCGGTGTTCCAGTTGGAGCGCCGCGATGGCCTCGCGTACCCGCTCGCACGCCCCGAGCGCCTCCTTGGGGCCCGTCTCCGGCAGCAGGGCGATGATCTCCTCGCCGCCGTAGCGCGCCACGAAGTCCACCTCGCGCAGCTTGCCCTTCACCGCGCGGGCCACGGTGCGCAGCACCTCGTCCCCGAAGGGGTGTCCGTAGGTGTCGTTGATCCGCTTGAAGTGGTCGATGTCCAGCATCACCAGCGCCAGCGGCGAGCGGTAGCGCGTGGCGCGGGCGAACTCCTCGGCCAGCCGCTCCTCGAAGTAGCGGCGGTTGCTCAGGCCGGTGAGCGCATCCGTGCGGGTGAGGGCCAGCAGCTCCTCGCGCTTCTGCGCCAGCTCCTTGTTGGCCCGGTCCAGCTCGCGGTTCTTGTGGTCCAACTCGCGGTTCTTCTCCATCAGCGTGTCCTGCAGCGCCTTGAGGCGCAGCATGGACTTCACGCGTGCGGAGAGCTCCAGCATGTCGAAGGGCTTGACCAGGTAGTCGTCCGCCCCCAGCTCCAGGCCTTCGATCTTTCCTCCCGCCTGCCGCGCCGTCACCAGGATGATGGGGATGAAGCCGAAGCCGCCCTCGCCCCCGTTGGCCTTGATGATGCGGCACACCTCCACTCCGCCCAGCCGTGGCATCTCCACGTCCATGATGATGAGGTCCGGGCGGACCTCGCGCACGGAGCGCAGCGCCTCGGCTCCGTCGAGCGCCTCGCGGAAGCGGTAGCCGTGTGAGGCCAGGCCCTCGCGCACGTGCGTGATGTTGGCCGGATCGTCATCGACGACCAGGATGGTGCGGTTGGCGTACGAGGTCGTGGAGCCGGTGCGGCGGACTGTCTCTCCCGTCTTCCTGATCGAGCCGTCCGCCATATCGCTGCCGTTCACCTGGGTGCTTTTCGGACTTCCGAGGTCCGCCGATTCTTTCCCGGAAGGGACGTGCTGCCAAGTCACTCGCCCGCCAGCCCGCTGGGGCGGGAGCCGTGGACCCGGCTGGAGCGGGACGAGTGGCGTATACCTCCGCCTACATCACTCCCGGTCGACGGGAAGTGGGAGAAGGTGGTGACGCCTCAGGTGGGTTTGCGCAGACGGCCGCGGTACACGGGCTCGCCGCTGGCCAGGTAGCGCCGCTCGCGCGTGGAGGGGACCTCCTCGGGGTCATAGGGGTGGAACACCCCCTTGCCGAGCGGATTGACGAAGCCGACGTCCTCGAGGATGGCCAGCATGGCGACGCCGCGGTCCTGCACGTCCGTGCGCATGTCGAAGAGGCCGCCCGGCTTCATCCGGTCCAGCAGGAGACGGGCGAACTCGGGCTGGATGACGGCGCGCTTGAAGTGGGCGCGCTTCCACCAGGGGTCGGGGAACTGCAGGTGGATGACGTCCAGCGAGCCCGAGGCGAAGATGCGCGGCACCACGAAGCGCGCGTCGGCCTCCATGACGCGCAGGTTGCGCAGGCCCATCTTGGTGGCGCGGTCCAGGGTGTCTCGCGCGTACTTCTTGCGCCACTCGAAGGCGACGAAGCGCACCTCGGGGTGGCGCCGGCAATACTCCAGCGCGTGGCCGCCAGCGCCGGAGCCGATTTCCAGCTCCAGGGGGCCGGAGAAGCCGAACTCCGCATCCCAGTCGGGTGGAGTTTCGAGGTTGGCCAGATGCAGGCCGACGGGATCGGGGAGCAGACGGGGACGGGGCATGACGGATGCGTGACGCTGGGGCGCCTCTTCTCACGGGGTGGGGCGGTCTGACCAGGGCAAAGCGACGGCTTTGGCGCTATACCGGCGCTCCATGAAGGTCTTCCACGGTGTCACGGAGGCGCGGGAGCTGGCCGGCTGTGCGCTCGCGCTGGGTAATTTCGACGGGGTGCACCTGGGCCACCAGGCCCTCTTCGCCGAGGCCCGGCGCCACGGCGCTCCCGCCGCGCTCACCTTCCAACCCCACCCGGGCAAGGTGCTCCAGCCGGAGCTGGCCCCCAAGCTCATCACCCTGCTGCCGCGCAAGCTGGAGCTCTTCGAGTCCTTCGGGCTGGAGGCGGCGGTGGTGCAGCCCTTCACGCTGGAGTACGCCCGCCACTCGCCGCGCGACTTCGAGGCCTCGCTGCTGGACGTGGTGGGCGCGCGCCACATCGTGGTGGGCTACGACTTCACCTACGGGGCCGCCCGCGCCGGCACGGCGGACACCCTGCGCGAGGCCGCCGCCGCCCGGGGCGCCCAGGTGCACGTGGTACCTCCCGTCACGGTGGATGGGGTGGTGGCCTCGTCCTCCAAGGTACGCGAGTACATCCTCGAGGGCCGGGTGGGGGCCGCGCAGCGGCTCCTGGGGCGGCCGTTCGACCTGGACGGCACCGTCGTCACCGGTCACGGCCGGGGCCGGGGCATCGGCTTCCCCACCGCCAACGTGGACACCCAGAACGAGCTGCGCCCGGCCGCTGGCGTGTACGCCATCCGCGTCCGCTTCCTCGGCGAACCGGATTCCACCTGGCGTCCGGGTGTGGCCAATATCGGTGTCAAACCCACCTTCGGGGTCAACGAGGTCACCATCGAGGCGCACCTGTTGGACTTCGAGGGGGACCTGTATGGCAAGGAGCTGCGGGTGCAGTTCCTGGAGCGGCTGCGCGCCGAGCGCCGGTTCGGGTCGGTAGCGGAACTGGTGGGGCAGATCAAGAGGGACGTCGAGGCTGCCCGGACGGTGATCGCCCGGGCGTCCGACTGAAATTTTCCCGAACGGATTCAACGACTTGGTGGGGAAGGGAGTCCGGGGCGCCGCCTTGACAGGGTTGCGCGTCACTTCCTTTAATCCAACAGTCTCATGCGCTCTTGTTTTCGCGCATCTCGGGTGTCCGTTCGCGTCGTCACGCGCCGGGCGCCATTCAGTCATCCCAACGCTCGAGGCTTTTGAATGTCCGGTCGACTTGGTGAACTGCTGGTTCGCGAGAACCTCATTTCCGTCCAGCAGTTGCGCAAGGCCCAGGAAGAGCAGCAGAAGAACGGCACGCGCATTGGCACGGCCCTCATCAAGACGGGCGCCATCGAGGAGTCCAAGCTCACCGACTTCCTCTCCAAGCAGTACGGCGTTCCGGCCATCAACCTGAAGGACTTCGACATCGACGCGGAGATCATCAAGCTCGTGCCGAAGGAAGTGGCCGAGAAGCACCTGGTGATCCCCGTCAACCGCGCCGGCCCCTCGCTCATCGTGGCGATGTGCGATCCGTCCAACATCTACGCGGTGGACGACCTGAAGTTCCTCACCGGCTACAACGTGGAGCCGGTGGTCGCTTCCGAAATCTCCATCCGCGAGGCCATCGAGCGCTACTACGCCGAGAAGGGCCCGGACATGAACGCCCTCGTCGACGAGATCGCCGAGGACATCGAGGTGGCCAAGGAGGAGGAGGAGGGCAACATCGAGGAGATGGCCCGCGCCGCGGACGACGCCCCCGTCGTCAAGCTGGTGAACCTCATCCTCCAGGACGCCATCAAGAAGCGCGCCTCGGACATCCACGTCGAGCCCTACGAGAAGGACTTCCGCGTCCGCTTCCGCATCGACGGCTCCCTCTACGAGGTGATGCGTCCGCCGATGAAGCTCAAGAACGCCATCACCAGCCGTCTGAAGATCATGGCGGACCTGGACATCTCCGAGCGCCGCCTGCCGCAGGACGGCCGTATCAAGATCAAGCTCGGCGGTGGCAAGGAGATGGACTTCCGCGTGAGCGTGTGCCCCACGCTCTTCGGCGAGAAGGTGGTGCTCCGCCTCCTGGACAAGTCGAACCTCCAGCTGGACATGACGAAGCTGGGCTTCGATCCGCAGCCGCTGGCCTGGTTCAAGGAGGCCATCGAGCGTCCCTACGGCATGGTGCTGGTGACGGGTCCCACGGGCTCCGGCAAGACGACGACGCTGTACTCGGCGCTCGCGTCGCTCAACCAGATCGACACCAACATCGCCACCGCCGAGGACCCGGTCGAGTTCAACTTCGCCGGCATCAACCAGGTGCAGATGCATGAAGACATCGGCCTGAACTTCGCCGCGGCGCTGCGCTCCTTCCTCCGTCAGGATCCCGACATCATCATGATCGGTGAGATCCGCGACTTCGAGACGGGCGAAATCGCGGTGAAGGCGGCGCTCACGGGCCACCTGGTGCTCTCCACGCTGCACACCAACGACGCCCCTGGCACGGTGAGCCGTCTGCTCAACATGGGCATCGAGCCCTTCCTCGTGACGGCCTCGCTCAACCTGATTCTCGCCCAGCGTCTGGCGCGCCGCCTGTGCCCCGCCTGCAAGCGGCCGGCGGAGAACGTGGACGAGCAGGCCCTGCTCAACGCGGGCGTGCCCGCGGAGAAGCTCGGCACCTTCACCATGTACGAGAAGGTCGGCTGCCGCGACTGCAACGACCGCGGCTACCGTGGCCGCGTGGCCATCTACGAGGTCATGCCCTTCTGGGACGGCCTCAAGGAGCTGGTCATCAACGGCGCCTCCGCCGCCGAGCTGAAGCAGGAGGCCATCCGCCTGGGTATGAGCTCTCTGCGCATGTCGGCTCTGGCGAAGATGATGGACGGCGTCACCACGTTGGACGAGGTGGTGGCCAACACGGCGCCCGACAACTTCTAACCCGCTCTACCCCCCCGGCATCCCCCACCTTTCCGAAGGACGGTTTTCGTGAATCTGCATCAGCTGCTCAAGGCGATGGTCGAGAAGGGCGCTTCCGACCTCCACATCACCACCGGCTCCCCGCCCCAGCTCCGCGTGGACGGCGAGCTGGTGCCGCTCAAGACGGCCCAGCTCACCCCGGTGGAGACCAAGCAGCTCTGCTACTCCATCCTCACGGACGCTCAGAAGCACAAGTTCGAGGAGGAGAACGAGCTCGACCTGTCCTTCGGTGTGAAGGGGCTGTCCCGCTTCCGCGCCAACATCTACATGCAGCGCGGCGCGGTGGCCGGTGCCTTCCGCACCATTCCCTTCAAGATCCTCACGTTCCAGGAGCTCGGCCTGCCTCCCGTGGTGGCCGAGCTGGTGAAGAAGCCGCGCGGCCTCATCCTGGTGACGGGTCCCACGGGCTCGGGCAAGTCCACCACGCTGGCGTCGATGGTCGACAAGATCAACACCGACCGTCATGAGCACATCATGACGATCGAGGATCCGATCGAGTACCTGCACCCGCACAAGAACTGCCTGGTGAACCAGCGCGAGGTGGGTGCCGACACGCGCAGCTTCAAGACGGCGCTCAAGTACATCCTCCGCCAGGATCCGGACGTGGTGCTGGTGGGCGAGCTCCGCGACCTGGAGACCATCGAGGCGGCGCTCGTCATCGCCGAGACGGGCCACACCTGCTACGCCACGCTGCACACCAACAGCGCGGTGCAGACCATCAACCGCGTGCTGGACGTGTTCCCGCCCTACCAGCAGCCGCAGGTGCGAGCGCAGCTGTCGTTCGTGCTGGAAGGCGTGATGAGCCAGGCGCTCATCGCCAAGGCGGGCTCCCCGGGCCGCGTGCTGGCGCTGGAGGTGATGATCCCCAACCCCGCCATCCGCAACCTCATCCGCGAGGACAAGGTGCACCAGGTGTACTCGGCGATGCAGGTGGGTCAGGCCAAGTTCGGCATGCAGACCTTCAATCAGGCCCTGGCGGCGCTGCTGGCGCGGCGCCTCATCAGCCAGGACGAGGCCTTCGGACGCTCGAGCGACCCGGACGAGCTGCGCAATATCCTGTCGGGTGCCGGCGCCGCTGGCATGCCTGGTCAGCGTCCGGCTGGACCGGGCGCACGGTAATTCGCGAAATTCAACCGCGGGGATAGACTCGCGTCCCCCTCGGAGGGCTGTATGGCTGCAACGGCGACTCAGAAAGCTGCACCCCAGAAGTCCAAGAACACGGCCCAGTTCCTCTGGGAGGCCAAGACCAAGTCTGGTGAGACCAAGAAGGGCGAGATGGAGGCCGCCGACATCGAGGCGGTCAACGCGCGCCTCAAGTCGCTCGGTCTCAATCCGGTCAAGGTCCGCCGCAAGGGGATGCTGGATTCCAACCTTGACCTGGGCTTCCTGGCCGGAGGCGTGACGGGCAAGGACATCCTCATCTTCACCCGTCAGTTCGCCACGATGATCGACGCCGGCCTGCCGCTGGTGCAGTGCCTCGACATCCTGGGCAGCCAGATGGACAACCCGGCCTTCCGCAAGGTCGTGTTCGCCATCAAGACCAAGGTGGAGCAGGGCTCCACCTTCGCGGACGCGCTGGCGGACCACCCCAAGGTGTTCGACGAGCTCTTCGTCCAGCTGTGCGCCGCGGGTGAGGTGGGCGGTATCCTCGATACCATCCTCAACCGCCTCGCGGCCTACCGCGAGAAGAACGAGAAGCTCAAGCGCAAGGTCAAGGGCGCGATGACCTACCCGGCCATCGTCATCCTGGTGGCCTTCGGCGTGACGGCGCTGCTGCTCCTCAAGGTGACGCCGACGTTCGAGAAGATGTTCAAGGACTTCGGTCAGGCGCTGCCCGCGCCCACCCAGTTCGTGGTGGACCTGTCCGCCGTGGCGCAGGAGTACTACCTGCACGCCTTCGGCGCCGTCGTCCTCGCGGCCGTCTCCTTCACGTACTCGTACCGTCACCCGCAGGGCCGGCGGTTCTGGGACAAGGTCTTCCTGATGGCGCCGCTCTTCGGGCCCGTCATCCGCAAGGTGGCGGTGGCGCGCTTCACCCGGACGCTCGGCACGATGATCTCCTCGGGCGTGCCCATCCTGGACGCGCTGGACGTGACGGCGAAGACGGCCGGTAACCGCACGGTGGAAGAGGCCATCTACTTCGTGCGCGGGAAGATCGCCGAGGGCAAGAACATCGCCGGTCCGCTGCTGGAGACGAAGGTGTTCCCGCCCATGGTGGTGCAGATGATCGGCGTGGGCGAGGCCACGGGCGCCATGGACACGATGCTCAACAAGATCGCCGACTTCTACGACGACGAGGTGGACACGGCGGTCGCGGCCCTCACGTCGATGATCGAACCGCTCCTCATGGTGTTCCTGGGCGGCGTGGTCGGTGGCTTCCTCATCGCCATGTACCTGCCCATCTTCTCCATCGCCGGTGCCGTCAAGTAGCGTCGGCGGCCGTCTGGTCCTCGCCGCTCCGCCCGAGGCGGACGCGCTTCGCACGCGGCTGATCTGGCTCACCGTGTTCCGCACGGTGGCCGTCAGCCTGTCGTTGATCGCCGTCGCCGTCCGCCTGTTCGTCCAGCCTCTCGAAGAGCCCAGCCGCGTGGACATGCTGTCCTTCGCGGTCATCGGGCTCGTGTACGTCTTCACCCTCGTCTATGGCCTCATGCTGCGCCGGGGCGAGGTGGGCCGGGTGGCGGCGGCGGTACAGGTGGTGGGGGACCTGGTCATCGCCTCGGCGCTCGTGTTCCTCACGGGCGTGGGGGACAGCCCCTTCACCTTCCTCTACCTGCTGACGGTCATCGTCGCGAGCATGGTGCTGGATGGCCGGGGAGCACTCATCTCCGCGGGGGCTGGCGCGCTCGCCTACGCCTCGCTGCTGGTGGCGGTGAAGTTCAACTGGTTGGTGCCGCCCATCAGCGCCACCACCCCGACGCGAGGCCGGTTCGCCTTCCTGATGGCCAGCAACGTCCTGGCCCTCTTCCTCATCGCCGTGCTGGCGGGCTACCTGGCGCGCCAGCTGTCGGCGACCGGTGGCCAGCTGTCCGCGCGCGTGGCGGACCTCAAGCGGTTGGACGTCCTGCAGCGGCAGATCCTCGCCTGCATGCCCTCGGGGCTCATCACCTGCAACGCGGCCGGAGCCGTCACCTTCGTCAACCGTGCCGCCATCTCCATCCTGTCGCTGGAGTCGCGGTTGGCGCCGGGCACGCACGTGGAGGCGCTGCTACCGGGAGCGCTGGGGCCGGATGTCCGCCTGCGCCGCAGGGAGCTGACGGTCCGCACGTCGTCCGGCCTGCGCACGCTGGGGTTGACGGTGACGGAGCTGGAGGGCAGCGAGCTGGGGACGCTCATCGTCTTCCAGGATCTCACCGAGCTGCGCCGCATCGAGGAGGACCTGAAGCGCGCGGACCGGCTGGCGTCCCTGGGGACGCTGGCCGCCCAGCTGGCGCATGAGATTCGCAACCCGCTGGCGGCCATGCGGGGCTCGGCGCAGCTGCTGGTGCAGGATCCGGGGACGGACCCGGGCTCGGCCAGGCTGGTGGCGATATTGCTGCGCGAGTCGGACCGGCTCTCCAAGCTGGTGGAGGATTTCCTGCGCTTCGCCCGGCCACCACCACCCAACAAGCAGGAGTTGGAGCTGGAGGTGCTGGTGGCGGAGACGGTGGACATGCTGAGGGCGGATCCGATCGCCCGGCAGGTGCGGGTGGAGACGGTACTGGCACCCCTGCGCGTGCCGGTGGACGCGGACCAGCTCCGGCAGGTCCTCATCAACATCCTGCGCAACGCCTTCCAGGCGGCCGGCGAGGGAGGCGGGGTGCGGGTGTCGTTGGAGGCCCTGGGGGAGCAAGCCTTGCTGCGCATCTGGGACTCGGCCGGCAGCATTCCCGCCTCGGACCTGTCGCGCATCTTCGAGCCCTTCTTCAGCACCCGGGAGGGCGGCACCGGGTTGGGACTGTCCACTGCGTACTCCATCGTGCGGGCACATGGTGGCAACATCCGGGTGTCCTCCTCTCCGCGGGAGGGCACCGAGTTCCTCATTCAGTTGCCCCTGCAGGGTTGAGGGGAAGGGAGAGCGTGGCCGTGCACATCCTGGTGGTGGACGATGAGCTGTCGATGCGCGAGTTCCTGGAGGTGCTGCTCACCCGGGCGGGCTATCAGGTGACGTGCGCGGACAGCGTACGGGCGGCCAGGGAGGTGCTGGGCTCCAAGCCGGTGGACCTGGTCATCACCGACATGAAGCTGGGGGCCTCGCAGAGTGGCATGGACGTGCTGCGCGGGGCGCGAGCCCTGGCCGAGCCGCCCGAGGTCATCGTCATCACCGCCTTCGGCACGGCGGCCTCGGCGGTGGAGGCCATGCGCGAGGGGGCGTACGACTACATCGGCAAGCCCTTCGACAACGAGGAGCTCAAGCTGCTGGTGCAGAAGGCGCTGGAGAAGCGCGAGCTGCGCCGGGAGAACGTCTCGCTGCGCGAGCACCTGGTGCCCGGGGCGGGCGTCATCGGGGTGGGCCGCAGCGAGCGGATGCGGGCGGTGTGGAACCTGGTGGAGAAGGTGGCGCCCACCCGCTCCACAGTCCTCATCCACGGTGAGAGCGGGACGGGCAAGGAGCTCATCGCCAAGGCCATCCATCTCAAGAGCCCGCGTGCCGGCCAGCCCTTCCTCCCCGTCAACTGCGCGGCGCTCAACGAGGGCGTGCTGGAGAGTGAGCTCTTCGGCCACGTGAAGGGGGCCTTCACTGGCGCCACGCAGGAGCGGCCGGGCCTGCTCGTGCACGCGGGGGAGGGGACGGTATTCCTCGACGAGATCGGCGAGATACCGCCGGCCACCCAGGTGAAGCTGCTGCGCGTGCTCCAGGAGAAGAAGGTGAAGCCGGTGGGCAGCGCGTCGGAGGTGCCCTTCCACGCGCGCGTGCTGGCGGCCACCAACAAGCGTCTGGAGGCCGAGGTGAAGGCGGGGCGCTTCCGCGAGGATCTCTTCTACCGTCTCAACGTCATCACGCTGGAGCTGCCGCCCCTGCGAGAGCGCGCCAGCGACATTCCCCTGCTCGCCGAGCACTTCCTCGAGCGGCAGCGCAAGGAGTTGGGGCGGCTGGGGCTGCGCTTCTCCCCGGAGGCCATGTCCGTACTGTCCTCCTACGCCTTCCCCGGCAACGTGCGCCAGTTGGAGAACATCGTCGAGCGCGCGGCCACGCTGGCGGATGGGGACGTGCTGACGCTGGCCGCGCTGCCTCCCTCGCTGCGAGGGGAGCCGGAGCGGCCCTCGGCGGAGCAGGGACAGGTGTCACTCGGCGCCGGCTTCTCGCTGGAGCGCCACCTGGATGATGCCGAGCGGCGCTACCTGGTGGCCGCCATGGCCCAGGCGGGCGGGGTGAAGACGCGGGCGGCGGATCTGCTCGGACTGACGTTCCGCTCCTTCCGCTACCGTCTGGCCAAGCACGGACTGTCCGACCAGGACGACGAGCCGTGATGCGCCTCGCCGTCCCGCTCCGGGCGGCCTAGCGGAAGTCCCGCCTGTTGAAGAGGAGGACGGCCAGGGACACCAGCACGCCCGTGAAGGCGAGGGCGTAGCCCGCGGAGGGCAGCAACTCGCCCATACGGGTGACCACGCCGTAGGTGGCATGGGGGCGGTAGTTGAGCCGCTCCAGGTCCGGCAGCAGGTAGTAGGCGGCCCGGCCCACCTTCTGGATGAGCCCGCTCTCGGACTTCTGCGCCAGCTTGTAGATGTCACCCGCCAGGTGCCCGGCGAAGTAGAGGCTCACCGTCACGAAGGCGGACACCGCCTGGCTGGAGAAGCTCGACATCAGGAAGCCCACGCCACTGAGCACCCACAGCTCGAACCACAGCATGACGATGGCGGTGAGGTGTGCGGAGGTGACGGGGTAGCCGTAGCCGGCCATCAGCAGGAAGAACAGCACGCTCATGGCCGCCAGCAGCACCGTCAGGGTGAGCATGTTGCCGACCAGCCGTCCCACCAGGAAGGCACCGCGCGAGATGGGCTTGGACACCATCAGGAAGATGGTGCGCCGTTCGATCTCCCGCGACAGCAGTCCGCTGGACAGGAAGATGGCGAGCAGTGACAGGGTGAGGCTCATGGCGCCCAGACCCATGTCGGTGAGGACGCGCTCGAAGGTGGTGACGGTGACCGCCACGACCAGCGTGCTGGACAGCAGCAGGATGAGGGCGAAGACGCCCACCACCAGGGTGATGCGGTTGCGGCGGGCTTCGCGGAAGCCATTGAACGCCAGGGCGATGAAGGGATTCATCAGGAGATCTCCCCTCCAACGGGGCCTTGCCGCGCTTCCTCGAGCGCGCGCAGGAAGAGGTCTTCGAGTGAGAAGCGGGCGGGTTGCAGCTTCGTCACCCGTGCTCCCGCCTCCAGCAGCTTCTTGAGCAGCGGTTGCGACTCCGACTCGCGCACGCGCAGCATCACGCGGCTGTCCAGGGTCTGCGAGGACTCCAGCGGAACACCCAGCGCCTGGATGCTCTCCCGCGGCAGTCCTTCCACCGTCAGCTCCACCTGCGTCGTCTCGGAGCTGAGCAGCTCGGCCACGCTTCCCTCACGCACCCGCCGTCCTCCCACCAGCACCGCCACCCGCTCGCACAGCGCCTCCACGTCCGGGATGATGTGCGTGCAGAAGAGGATGGTGGTGCCGCGCTCGCGCTCCTCGAGGATGAGGTCGCGGATCTGCCGGCGTCCCACCGGATCCAGGCCCGAGGTGGGCTCGTCGAGGATGAGCAGCGAGGGCCGGCTCACCAACGCCTGGGCCAGCGCCACGCGCTGCACCATGCCCTTGCTGTAGCGGCGGATCTGCAGGTGGGCCGTGCGCTCCATCTCCACCATGCCCAGGACCTTGGAGACGCGGTCATCCAGCTCCTTGCCGCTCATGCCAGCCAGCCGTCCCGAGAGCGTGACGAACTCGCGGCCGGTGAGGTACTCGTACGGTGCCGGGTTCTCGGGCACGTAGCCCACGCGGCGCCGCGCTTCCTTGTCGTTCGGCGGCAGGCCGAAGATGCGGGCCTCCCCCTCGGAAGCGCGCACCAGGTTCATCAGGATCTTGATGGTGGTGGACTTGCCGGCTCCGTTGGGGCCGAGCAGTCCGTACACCTGACCCGGCATCAACGTGAGATCCAGCGACTGAAGGGCGCGGACCTGACGGTTCATCAAGAAGCCGAGCCGGTAGGTCTTGGAGAGGTTTCGGATTTCGATGGGCGCGTTGGAGTCCATGGCGCTCAGTTCCACTGGTAGCCCCGATCGCCGGGGGTGAAGATCTCGAGTCGGCGGCGCTGCGTCTCCGAGTAGGCACGCTCGTCGTAGCCGAGGAAGAAGCCGCCTCCGGCGGGATCATGCGGAGGCCGGTCCAGGAAGCCCAGCCACAGGAGTGTCTGGATGTCTGGGGGCGCGACGCCGAAGTTCTCCCGGAAGGTGGCGATGGCCTTGTCCACCCGCTGCAACTGCGCCTCCATCTCCAGATCGCGGATGCGTTGTTCGAAAGCGGCCCGCGTCTCCTCGTCCTCCGCGGATTCGACCAGCGACTGGGCCAGGGCCATGCCCGCCTCCACTTCGCCCGACTGGGCGTAGAGGCGAGTGGCCAGGGCGGAGAGGTACTCGGGAGCGCCGGGGAGCTTGGAGGCCTGCTCCAGGACCTGGGCGGCCTCCCGGTACTGCTTGTGGAAGGTGCTCAGGTTGTAGGCCAGCAGCATCAGCAGCCGCACATCATCCGGGAAGAGAGGCAGGCCCTTGCGCAGCAGGCGGGTCGACTCCTCCGTGTTCACCCACGTCTCCCGTCCGAGATTGGTGGGCAGGGCGCTACCCGCGAAGCGGTAGACGGTGTCGAACTGGGGATCCAGGTCGGTGATGAGATCCGCGTAGGGGTAGATGTCGAGGTACTCCTCGGCGGTCCTCGCCCGTCCGGTCTCCTGGAGGAGTTGGATCCACAGGTAGTCCACGAGGAGGGGCAGCTGACTGCGCCCCACCACCTGAAGGACCTCCTTGCGAGGCAGCATCGGCTCCTGGTGGGGACCTCGCGGCGGCTTGCGCGGAGGGGCGGCCAGCACGGCCACTGCGCCCAGGCAGATGACACCGACGATCAGGGGAAGAAGGGGGGCTCGTGTCCTCATCATGATTGGGTCGAAAACAGTGCACCCTCAAACAAGAAGGGCACCCGGATCATCCCCGAGTGCCCCCCGAATTTCGACGTGCCGGTTGCCCGGCAGGTCAGCTTAGGTGTCGCAGTCGACGTCGTTGAAGGAGCTGTACGGCGTGCCGGCCACGGCGTTGACCTCGGAGGCGTCCGAGCCGCAGGGAGCCTGCGCGGCCTTGGCATCCTTGGTCGAGATGTACCAGGAGTCCACGCCGTCCTTGTCGTTGTCGATCTGACCAGCGGCGTAGGCGTCCACGTTGCAGCCCGGGCAGGTGCCGGAGATGCCGGGGTTGGCCGGGTCGTCACCGGCGCCGAGCCAGCTGATGCCGGCCACCTTCACGACGTCCGGCTTGTCCTGGGAGGTGGTGTGCTTGCCCAGGTCAACGGTGATGCACTCGACGATCTGGTCGGCGGGGACGGTGACGGTGCCGTCGACGGCGCGAACCTCGCACTTGCTGTTGTCGCCGAAGTAGTAGGCGTAGCGGTTGCCGCGCTCGGGGGCATAACCGATGGCCTTGATGTTGGCCGAGTAGCGGTCCTTCTCCTGCAGGTAGGCGCGCTCGGTGGTGAACCAGGCCTTCAGGTTGGACTTGGCCTCACCCTGCTTGGAGCGGGCCTGGAACTTGATGAAGTTGGGGATCGCGATGGCGGCGAGGATGCCAATGATGGCCACCACGATCATCAGCTCGATGAGCGTGAAGCCACGGTTCTTCCGGGCGAACAGACGGGTCATGGGAGTCCCTTCGGGTGAAGGATGGGTTGCGGCCGAAGCCGTCCTGAGGAATAGCACGAACGGTGCCACGGTCAAACCACCCGGCCCGTGATGCGGATCCAAGGACTTGCATCGCTCCGGGTGCCCGGAATGGGCAGTCAGGTGCCAATTTTTGTCACCAGGGTGACAGGAATCGTCCGCCCGCGGTGCGCGCCCGGGCTCTATGCTGCGCGATCAGGAGCTCCTCGCGGAAGAAGGGACGCAGAACGTGACTCCTCAGGCGTTGGAGGGAGCGGCCGTGGCGCTGATCGTCATCATGGGCCTGCTCTTCGGCAGTTTCTTGAATGTCGTGATCGCCCGTGTGCCTTACGATCAGAGCATCGTCCGGCCGCGCTCGCGTTGCCCCAAGTGTGGGCATCAACTCGCGTGGTACGAGAACATTCCAGTCCTGTCGTGGATGGCATTGCGAGCGCGCTGTCGCTCCTGCGGCCAGCCCATCTCCTGGCGCTACCCGGCCATCGAGCTGCTCACCGCGCTGCTCTTCTTCGCCAGCCAGCGGCGCTTCGGTTGGACTCCGGAGCTGGTGTCCGCCCTGGTGATGGTGATGGTGCTGGTGCCGCTGGCCTTCATCGATCTGGAGCATTGGATCCTCCCTCATGAGCTGACCCTGCCGGGCATCGCCGCCGGTGTGGTGCTGTCGGTGCCCATCGGCATGGATCGGCTGATCGCCTCGGTCATCGGCGCGGCGGCCGGGTTCTTCGTCTTCTGGGCGCTGGAATGGTTGGGGGAGAAGATCTTCAAGAAGGAGGCGCTGGGCGGGGGCGACAAGTTCCTGCTGGCGCTCATCGGCGCCTTCCTCGGCTGGAAGGTGCTGCTCGGCGTCATCTTCCTCTCCTCGTTCCAGGGCGCGGTGGTGGGCTCGCTGCTGCTGCTCTTCCGCGGGCGGGCGGGACCGGCGCCGGAGACGGAAGTGGAGACGGAAAGCGCCGCGGGGCCGCCCGGGGTTTCCACCGAGGTGCCTCCCACCCCGGCGCCCGACGCACGGGAGCCCTCGGTGGACTCCGCCAGCGCCAGCCCGGCGCAGGAGGGGACCGGGGGCGAGGGCCGGGGGGACGCGGAGGGGGATGAGGACGAGGACGACTGGGTCCCGGGCCCCACCAACATTCCGTTCGGTCCCTGGCTGGCGCTCGCCGCGCTCGAGGTGATGCTGCTCGGCCCGTGGCTGCGCGAGGTGCTGCCAATGCCGATCGACGTCCTGCTGACGGGAGTGCCGTGAGGGAGCGCGGGCGCGGATGAAGTGGCGGGTCGCCAGCGTCGCCTTCCTTCTCAGCGTGGTGGGCACGGGCCTCACCTGGCTCTCCCTGCAGCGGCCGCTCCTGTCGTTGATGGAGGCGGTGCGTCACTGCGCGGCGGATGGCTCGCCCGAGTCCCTGGTGCTGGCGCGGACGCTCGGCTCGTTGCCGTTCCTCCTCGGGCTGGATCTGGTGCTGCTCACCGTCGTGGCGTACGGGGTGCTGGACTTCATGGTGGGCCGGCCCCTGCGGCGCACCGAGGAGGTGGTGGAGCAGCTCGGGCGGTTGGAGCTGGACGTGGCGATGCCGGTGAGCGCGGGGCCGATGCTCTCGCGCATCCAGCGGGCGCTCTCCCGCATGGCGGCTGTGCTCCAGCGGGAGCAGGACACCACCCGGCAGCAGATGGAGGCGCTGCGCGCCGCCAACGCCCGTCTGGCCCTGGCGCAGACCGAGCTCGTCTCCACGGAGCGGCTGGCGACCGTGGGGCGGCTCGCGGCGGGCGTCGCCCACGAGGTCGGCAACCCGCTGGCGGGCATCCTCGGCTACCTCTCGCTGGCCGGTGCCCGGACGAAGGATCCCGAGGTGCAGGAGTACCTCGCGCGCATCGATCATGAGGTGCAGCGCATCGACGGCATCGTGCGGGGGTTGCTGGAGATCGGCCGCCCGGGGCGGGAGCGGTTGGGGCCGGTGGACGTGGGGCACGTGGTGGAGACGTGCGTGCAGTTGGTGAAGGCCGGGCGGGACTTCTCGCGGGTGAAGCTGGTCCTCGAGCTCGCTCCCGGCCTGCTGGCACGGGCGGACTCCGGGCCGCTGTCGCAGATCGTCATCAACCTGTTGCTCAACGCGGTGCAGGCCATGGGGGGGGAGGGGGTCGTCCGGCTTTCCGCCCGGAGTGGGGGAGGGGACGTGCTGCTGGTGGTGGAGGACACGGGCCCTGGGATCCCGCCGGAGGTGATGCCGCGCCTCTTCGAGCCCTTCTTCACCACCCGTGAGCCCGGCCACGGCACGGGGCTGGGGCTGGCCGTGTCGCGGCACCTGGCCGAGGGGATGGGGGGACGGCTGACGGTGGAGAACGTCCCGGAGGGCGGTGCTCGCTTCTCCGTCCGCCTGCCGGGCGTCTGAGGCGGAATCTGGCCGTGTCCCCGGGAGTGGGCTACTTCTGGGGTGTCTCCATGGCCCTCTTCCGCAGCATCCTCGTCGCCGACGACGAGCCCTCCGTGCGCCACGTCCTCACCCTGGTGCTGTCCGGGCTGGGCTACGAGGTGCGTGCGGTGTCCGACGGCGAGGAGGCGCTGCGGGAGCTGGCCGCGCGTGGCTACGACGTGCTGCTGTGTGACGTGCGCATGCCCCGGCGCGATGGCCTGTCCGTGCTGCGCCAGGCGCTCGCCGAGCACCCGGGACTGACGGTGGTGGTGATGAGCGCGTACGGCTCGCGGGAGCAGGCGCTCGAGGCGGTGGGCGCCGGGGCGTACGACTACGTGCGCAAGCCCTTCAAGCCCGAGGAGATCGTCTTCGTCCTGCGCAAGGCGGAGGAGCGAGAGCGGCTGCTGCGCGAGAACCGGCGCCTGCGGGGAGTGGGCGGGGACGTGCCCGTGGAGCGCATCCTCGGCGAGAGCGAGCCCCTTCGCGTGGTGCTGCGGCAGGTGGAGCGGCTGGCGCCGGTGGGCACCACGGTCCTCATCACCGGAGAGAGCGGGACGGGCAAGGAGCTCGTCGCACGGGCACTGCACGCGCGCTCGCCCCGGGCCGCCATGCCCTTCGTCGCCGTCAACTGTGGCGCCATCCCCGCGGGCCTCATCGAGAGCGAGCTCTTCGGCCACGCCCGGGGCGCCTTCACCGACGCGCGCACCGCCCGCCGGGGCCTCTTCAGCGAGGCCGACGGCGGCACGCTCTTCCTCGACGAGGTGGGAGAGCTGCCTCCTCCCGCCCAGGTGAAGCTGTTGCGCGTGCTACAGGAAGGGGAGATCCGCCCGGTGGGAGAGAACCGCGCGGAGAAGGTGGATGTGCGCGTCATCGCCGCCACGCTGCGCGACCTGGGCCGGCTGGTGGAGCGGGGCGAGTTCCGCGAGGACCTCTACTACCGGCTCAACGTGGTGAACGTGCGGGTGCCGCCCCTGCGCGAGCGCACCAGCGACATCCCCCTGCTGGCGCGCTCCTTCCTCGCGCGCTTCAACCGCGAGCTCAACCGCGAGCCGCCCGTGCGGGGCTTCAGCCCCGAGGCCGAGGCGCTGATGGCCTCCTACACGTGGCCGGGAAACGTGCGCGAGCTGGAGAACGCCGTGGAGCGCGCGGTCCTGCTGGCCGAGGGCGCGCTGATCCTCCCGCAGAACCTGCCGGAGCGGCTCTGGACCGCGCCCGCGCCGGCCACCACGCAACCTTCCCCCACCCCCACGCACCCCCCTCCCGACGCCAACCTGTCCCTCAAGCAGGCCATCCGTGAGCTGGAGGAGTCCTACATCCGCGCCGCCCTGCGCCGGACTCGCGGCAATCGCACCCGCGCCGCCGAGGTGTTGGAGATCAGCCATCGGGCCCTGCTGTACAAAATCAAGGAGTACGGAATCGACCCGGACGCGGAGGGTGAGCGAGGCTGACTGGCCGCTCAATAGGGGACGGAGCGTCGAAAGGGCCGATTTGACGAGACGCGTCCGAGGCCGGAAAATCGGCACTTGGAATGCGGCGTGGGTCCACCGCCGTGGGATTTCGGGGGATTGGCCGGCTGCCCTGCGGGCTGGCGCGGAGCACTTTTTAGGAGGGCTCGCGAGCCGGTGCTACGCTGGCGGCCCCTCCACGGAGCAACGACTGTATGGCGAAGGGAAAGCTGGCTCTCGGTCTCGATATCGGATCGACCTCGGTGAAGATGATCCTGCTCAAGGAGCAGCGCAAGCGTGGCCAGGTGAGCTACGCGCTGCAGAGCTTCGGCATGAAGCCGCTGCCCCCCGAGGCCATCGTCGACGGCGCGTTGATGAACTCCACCGCCATCGTCCAGGCGCTCCAGGAGCTGATGTCCGAGCTGAAGGTGAAGAACAAGGAGGTCGCCATCGGCGTCTCCGGCCACTCGGTCATCATCAAGAAGATCCAGATGCCCCGCATGAGCCAGGAAGAGCTCGAGGAGAGCATCCAGTGGGAGGCGGAGCAGTACATCCCCTTCGACGTGAAGGACGTGAACATCGACACGCAGATCCTGGACGCGGGCGGCAATGACGCCACCGGCCAGATGGACGTGCTGCTGGTCGCGGCCAAGAAGGACATGATCAACGACTACACCACCGTGGTCTCCGAGTCGGGGCTGCAGCCGGTGGTGGTGGACGTGGACGCCTTCGCCGTCCAGAACATGTTCGCCTCCAACTACGACGTCCCCGACAAGGAGACGGTGGTGCTCATCAACGCGGGCGCCTCGGTGGTGAACATCAACATCATCTCCAACGGCATCACCGTCTTCACCCGTGACGTCACCATCGGCGGCAACCAGTTCACCGAGGAGATCCAGAAGCAGCTCAACGTCTCCTACGAGGAGGCCGAGGCGCTGAAGATCGGCGGCACCCGCGGTGACTCGGACGCGGTCGTCCCGCAGGAAGTGGAGCGGGTGCTGATGAGTGTGGCCGAGCAGGTGGCAGGTGAAATCCAGCGCTCGCTGGACTTCTACGCGGGCACCGCCGTGGATGCCAACTTCACCAAGGTCTACCTCTCCGGTGGAACCGCCAAGATTCCGGCGCTGTTCAAGACCATCGAGACGCGGGTGGGCGTGCCGGTGGAGATCCTCAACCCCTTCCGGAAGATCGACGTGGACAACCGCAAGTTCGACCCCGCCTTCATCATGGAGGTGGCGCCGATGGCCGCGGTGGCCGTGGGTCTGGCGCTTCGCCGCCCGGGCGACAAGCTCGGTTGATCTTCCCCCTGCTTCGAAGGACTGACGCACATGATGATCCGCATCAACCTTCTGCCCGTCCGCGCCAAAGCCACGCAGAGCATGGGCCGGCAGATCCTGGTCCTCTTCGCGGTCGTGCTCGTCGCCGCGCTCGTAGGCAACTACTTCTGGTACTCGGACCGTGACGGTGTGGTCGAGCGCCAGCGCAAGGGCATCGCCGACACCAACCGGCGCATCGCCGAGCTCGACAAGACCATTGGCGAGGTGAAGAACATCAACGCCCGCAAGGTCGAGGTGGAGAAGAAGCTGGCGGTGCTGGACGAGCTGCGCAAGGGCCGCTCCGGTCCGGTGCGTCTGCTCGACGCCCTGGCCACCTCCCTGCCGAAGAAGGCGTGGATCAAGAGCTTCAACGAGGAGCGCGGCAGCGTGAAGCTGCAGGGCTCGGCCATCAGCCACGACGACGTGGCCGAGCTGATGCGCAACCTCAACAGCATGGTCTGGACGCCCAAGGGCATCGGCCGTCTGGTGGAGCAGCGCCGCGAGGCCAAGACGTCGCGCGTGGAGCTGGTGGCGGCGGATGTCGCCATCGAGGAGTTCCCCGTCAACGACATCAAGCCCTTCTTCAACAACGTCGACCTGAAGAGCACCCAGCAACAGAGCAACACGGCCAAGCCGGGTGACCTGGCAACGGTGGACTTCGACATCACCCTCACCGCCAACTACGCCATCTAAGGAGCCGGCAGGCCATGGACAAGTACCTGGATAGGATCGTCAAGGCTCCTCCCGCGGTGAAGTTCGGCGGGCTGGCGGCCGCGGTGGTGTTGATGACCGCCGCCAACTTCTTCTTCGTCATCCAGCCGCTCGAGGAGAACATGGAGCGGCTGCGCGCCGAGCAGCGCCGGTTGGATCTGGACCTCGCCGAGAAGAGCGAGATCGCCCAGAACCTCAACGAGCGCCGGCGCGAGATGGACGTGCTGGAGCAGCGGCTGGCCGAGGCCCTCACCGAGCTGCCCGAGAACAAGGACGTCGAGGAGCTGCTCTCGCAGCTCAACGACATCGGCAAGAAGTCCGGGCTGGCCATCGCCCGCGTGGAGCCGGGCCCCGAGTCGGTGGGCGGCGGTGACTTCTTCGCGCGCATCCCCATCAAGATGCAGGTGAGCGGCAACTACCATGAGATCGCCATGTTCCTGCAGGAAGTGGCGAACATGCGGCGCATCGTGAACGTGAACAACATCAAGCTCGACGGCGCCAAGTTGAAGAACGAGAAGGTGGTCCTCCAGAGTTCCTTCCTGGCCACCACCTTCCGGTTCGTCAACACGAAGGCCGCGGCGCCGTCGAAGGATTCCAAGAAGAAGTAGATGAACTCCATTCGGAAACTTGATCGGTCCTGCAAATGGGGCGACAAGGGGACCAGAGGATGAAGACGTTCCACTCCATGTTCATCTCGGGGGCACTGGCCCTCGCGCTCACGGGTTGCGGCGAGGAACCACCTCCGCCAGCGCCCGTCGCTCCGCGCCCGCCGAGCGCCGAGTCCCAGAAGGACAAGGCCGCGGAGACTCCGGTGGCGGCGCCGCCCACCTACGTCTACAACTACAACCCGGTGGGCAAGCGTGATCCGTTCCGCAGCCCCGTCGATGAGCTGAAGCCCGACGTGCCACAGCTCGGGCCCCAGGTGGCTTGCAACGAGCCGTTGTGCCAGTGGGACATCGACCAGCTCAAGCTGGTGGCGGTGGTCAGCGGGGATGCCAATCCGCTGGCCATGGTGGAGGATCCGCTGGGCCGTGGCCACATCGTGCGCCGCAACACGCGCATGGGCCGCCAGGGTGGCAAGGTGACGCAGATCCTCCGTGACGAAGTCATCGTCACCGAGGTCATCACCACGCCGGAGCGGGTGATCTCCAATCCGGTGAAGCTGGAACTGCGGCAGGAATCCCAGCGGGACCCCGCCTACGACCTGATGACGGGCAAGAACTGGGAGCCGTAGGGCTCCTGGTGGTGGGGAGCCGGCGGGGTCCGGCTCCTTCGGCCCACTGCGACTTGTTGAGGGGACGCATGCTCGAGGAGAGCGCTGTGACGAGGGGCAAGTTGATGAGCGTGGTGGCCGCCCTGGTGGTCGCCATCCTGGGTGTCGGGGCCGAGGCCGCCGAGCTCAATACCCTGCGCGACCTGAAGGTCGTGCAGACGGGTTCGGGCACCCAGGTGGTGGTGACCGGCACGCGGGCACCCACATTCACCGTCTTCCGGCTGAGTGGTCCGGAGCGGCTGGTGGTGGATCTCTCGTCGGCGGATGCCACGGGCATCAAGGGGCTCCACAACGGCTCGGGACCGGTGTCCGGAGTGGTGGCCTCCCAGTTCTCGGACGAGCGCGCGAGCGTGGGCCGGGTGCTGGTGGCGTTGCACCAGGCCGCGCAGTACGACGTGCGCGCCGAGGGCAACAAGGTCGTCATCTCGGTGGAGGGAGCGGCGGCCGAGGCGAAGGCCGCGCCCGCGCCCGAGGTGAAGCCCGCCGCGCCGGCCGTGGCCAAGGCCGAGCCCGCGCCGAAGGCCGAGCCCACCCCGGTGGTGGCCGCGCCGCCTGCCGCGGCCGAGCCTCGGGAGAAGAAGCCCGTCGAGCAGCCCGCGCCGGCCGTGGCTTCGGCCCCCGCGCAGCCGCTGCCGGAGAACGTGGTGGCGGCCGAGGCGGACGAGCGCGAGGTGGCGCATCCGGCCCGCCGCATCACCGCCGTCTCCTTCAACCGTGACACGCTGAACATCCGCACGGACGGCGAGGTCGCCCGCTACGAGGTGCTGGAGCTGGCGGATCCGCCGCGGCTCGCGGTGGACGTGTACGGCGTGGGTCTGTCCGCGCGGGCTCCTCGCGTGCGCTCGGGCCTGCTGAAGGACGTGCGCGTGGGTGCGCACTCGGACAAGGTGCGGCTGGTGCTGGACGTGCGCGGAGAGATGCCCGGTTACCGGGTGGAGCGCGGCACCCGGGGCCTCGAGGTGGTGCTCGGTGGCAAGGTGGCTCGCAAGCCGGCCGCGCCGTCCGACACGCCGGAGAAGGTGGTGGCGGAGAACGAGCCCCTGCGCCCCACGCCCGTGAGCGCGCAGCCGGCCGCCGTGGAGGTCAAGGACCTGACCTTCGACGAGAACGACACCGGTGGCCGGGTGAACCTCAAGCTGTCTGGCGCGGTGGTGTGGAAGGTGGAGCGGCCGGATCCTCGCAGCGCGGTGCTGTCGCTGGAGAACGCGAAGCTGCCGCGCCGGCTGGAGCGCAGCCTGGACACCAGCGCGCTGGAGACGCCGGTGAAGATGATCAGCGCCTTCGCGGTGCCCGGCGAGGGCAACCGGGTGCGCGTGGTGGTGGCCGCGGACGGCGCCATCGAGGAGAACGTGAGCCAGGTGGCCGGTGGCCTGTCCTGGCGGCTGAGCGTCAAGGGCGTGAAGACGGAGCAGGTGGCCGTCACCCAGCGCACCGCCGGCTTCACCGCCGAGGCGCCCACGTACGTCTCCGAGGGCGCGCCCCAGCAGGCCCGCTACCGCGGCAAGAAGGTGTCCTTCGAGTTCAAGGACATCGACATCCAGAACCTGCTGCGCGTCATCGCGGAGATCTCCAAGAAGAACATCGTGGTGGCCGATGACGTCACCGGCAAGGTGACCATCCGCCTGCGCAACGTGCCCTGGGATCAGGCGTTGGATCTCGTCCTGCGCACCAAGGGCCTGGGCAAGGAGGAGTTCGGCAACATCGTGCGCGTGGCGCCGCTGAAGACGCTGGAGGAGGAGGCCAAGCTGCGTCAGGAGCGCAAGAAGTCGCTCGTGGCCCAGGAGGAGCTGCTGGTGAGCCTCATCCCGGTGAACTACGCGGTGGCCAACGACATGTCCACCCGCGTCAAGGACGTGTTGAGCGAGCGTGGAACCGTGACGGTGGACACGCGCACCAACGTGCTCATCGTCAAGGACGTGCGCGCCAACACCGAGAAGGCGCGGGCGCTGGTGCGCAACCTGGACACGCAGACGCCGCAGGTGCTCATCGAGAGCCGCATCGTGGAAGCCAACACCTCGTTCAGCCGCGAGCTCGGTGTGCAGTGGGGTGGTCAGGCCCTGGCCTCCCAGGCCACGGGCAATGCCACCGGCCTCATCTTCCCCAACACGGTGGCCGTGTCGGGTGCCTCGGAAGGTTCCGCCCCGGGCCTCGCCGACAACCCGAACTTCGCCGTCAACCTGCCGGTCGGCGCCGGTCAGGGCCTCGGTGGTGCGCTGGGCTTCGTGTTCGGCTCGGCCGGTGGTGCGCTGGCCCTCAACCTGCGCATCTCCGCGGCGGAGGCAGAGGGTGTGCTGAAGACCATCTCCGCGCCCAAGGTGACGACGCTGGACAACAACACCGCCCGCATCAGCCAGGGTCTGTCCATCCCCTTCAGCCAGGTGTCCGCGGCCGGTGCCAACACCACCTTCGTCGAGGCGCGTCTGTCGCTCGAGGTGACGCCGCACATCACCCAGGACGGCAGCATCCTGATGTCCATCAACGCGCAGAACAACCAGCCGGATCCGGCCAACACCGGTGCCAACGGCCAGCCCGCCATCCAGCGCAAGGAGGCCAACACCCAGGTGCTGGTGAAGGACGGCGACACCACCGTCATCGGTGGCATCTACGTCCGCCGCGGCAGCTCCCAGAGCAACGCGGTGCCCTTCCTGTCGAAAATTCCGGTGCTGGGTCTGCTGTTCAAGAACCACCGCGAGCGTGATGAGCGCCAGGAGCTGCTCATCTTCATCTCTCCGCGGATCCTCAACCGGCAGACGATCGCCCAGTCGCTGTAGCCGGTGTCTCTCTCGAGCTCATGAAGGAGTCGTTGTCCATGAAGCGATTGATGCTGGTTGCCGCACTGGCGGCGTCTTCTATGGCCTGCGTGGCCAATCAGGGTGATGCGTCCATCCGTTTCCTCCAGGCGGGTCCCCTGAAGACGGAGACCGGAGGCTGCAGCGTCACGACGGGTGGGGTGCAGCTCGCCCAGGGCCTGCTCGACATCTCCGGCGGGGAGAGCTACCTGCTGGGCCTGGTGCTCGAGACCAACACCGTCCAGCGTGAAATCACCCTCGGGGGCGATGTGATCTCGGGGCCCGGGCTCAACGACATCACCCTCAGCGAGGTGGTCCTCTCCTACGAGACGTCGCCGCGCGTGGCGGGCCTGCCCGAAGAGGAGAGCGTCCCCATCTACGCCGTCTTCCGCCCCGGGACGGCGGGGTCGTCCAGCTTCGCCATCCTGTACGCGCTCGGCCCCAAGGCGCTCACCGCGCTGAGTTCCGCCGTGTCCGAAGGGCAGCAGGCGACCGTGCTCGCCTCCATCAAGGCCCGGGGGCGCTTGAGCAGCGGCCAGAGCGTGGAGAGCAACGAGATCCAGTTCCCCATCAACATCATCAACAGCGGCTTCGATCCGTCCACCTTGTCGTGCCCGGCGGGTCTGGAGTTCAAGGCGGCTCAGGCGGTGGGGGCATGCGATCAGCTGGGTCAGGACGTGGGCCCCATCTGCCGCCCGCCGGCTCCCGCAACCACGCCTTGACCTGACACCCTGGCCCTCCTACAAGGCGGCAGCCATGTCCTTCCGTACGCACCTCGAGTCGGTGGTCAATCAGGTAGACGGGGCCCTGGCCTGCAGTGTGATGGGTTTCGACGGCATCGCCGTGGAGACCCATCAGCGGGACGAGGCGGGTGATCTGGAGCTGAACGGGGCCTGGGTGGAGTACGCCAACCTGCTCGGCCAGCTCCGTCAGGCCGCCGAGACCCTCAAGACGGGCGCCGTCCAGGAGGTCAGCGTCAACAGCGAGCGGGTGCTCACGTTGATGCGCCTGGTGTCTCCGGAATACTTCCTGGTCCTGGCGCTTCGGGCGGACGGTAACTACGGAAAGGGCAGATACGTCCTCCGGGTGACCGCCCCCAAGATCCTCGCCGAGCTGTAGCCTGCCGGGCGGACGGCGCAGCGCGCCGCGCCTTTCCACTTTGCAAGGCGCGGCCCCATCGGCTAGACACCCCGGACTTTTCAAGCTGTCCGAAGGAGCCTGTCCATGGCTGGTGTCATTGATACGTCCGAGTTCCGCAAGGGCATGAAGATCGAAGTCGACGGTGAGCCGTTCGAAATCGTCGAGTTCCAGCACGTCAAGCCGGGCAAGGGCTCGGCGTTCGTGCGCACGTCCATCCGCAGCCTGCTGTCCGGCCGCGTCCTTCAGCCGACCTTCAAGTCCGGCGACAAGGTGGGCAAGCCCGACATCGAAGAGAAGGACATGCAGTTCCTGTACGAGCAGGGCGGCGACTTCTACTTCATGGACACGCGCAACTACGAGCAGACCTTCATCAGCGCGGACGTGCTCGGCGAGGCGAAGAACTTCCTCAAGGAGAACATCAACGCGGCCATCCTGTTCTACAACGGCAAGGCCATTGGTGTGACCCTGCCGAACTCGGTGGACCTGAAGGTGACGAAGTGCGATCCGGGCATCCGTGGCGACACGGTGTCTGGCGCGTTGAAGCCGGCCACGCTGGAGACGGGCTACACCGTCAACGTGCCGCTCTTCATCAACGAGGGTGACATCCTCAAGATCGACACGCGCGACGGCAAGTACCTCACGCGCGTGGCCACCGCGGGTTAGTTAGCAGGCCCACAGCGGTTCAGGGAGGGGACGGAATTGGCAACCAAGCGCAAGGTAACGCGAACGGAGTCGGCGTCCGCCGAGCAGGCGGGCAATGTCCGCGTGGAGGGCAACACCACCTCCCTGGACGTGGAGGCGCTCCGGCAGATCGTGGAGATCCTCGAGGCTTCCGAGGTAACGCGGCTGGTGTGGCAGCGGGGTGAGGAGCGGCTGTTCATCCGCCGGGGCCCCGTGCCCGCGCCCACCATCGTTCACGCGGCTCCCGTATCGCCGTCGGTGAGCCCTGCGCCGGTGATGGCCGCGCCGGTGTCCGCCGCTCCCGCGGTGTCCGCTCCGGCCGTGGTGCACGCCCCGGCGGCCGCCGCGGCTCCGGCCGCGGAGAAGCCCGGTCATGTCGTCACCAGCCCGTTCGTGGGAACGTTCTACCGGACGCCCGCGCCGGAGCAGCCCGCCTTCGTGGAGGTGGGCACCGTGGTGAAGAAGGGCCAGGTGCTCTGCATCATCGAGGCCATGAAGCTGATGAACGAGATCGAGGCCGACGTGGCGGGTAGGGTGGCTGAGATTCTCGTGGAGAATGGGCAGCCGGTCGAGTTCGGCCAGGCGCTGTTCCGCATCGAGCCGGTCTGACATACGCGGGCGGTCGACGCCCCGCGGAGGCACGACATCGTGTTCAAGAAGGTGCTGATCGCCAACCGCGGGGAGATTGCCCTGCGGGTCATTCGCGCCTGCCGCGAGCTGGGCATCGCCACTGTGGCGGTGCACTCCACGGCAGACGCCAACGCGCTCCATGTCCGGTTCGCCGATGAGTCGGTGTGCATCGGCCCGCCGCCGTCCAAGGAGAGCTACCTCAACATTCCACAGCTGCTCTCCGCGGCCGAAATCACTCGCGCGGACGCCATCCACCCGGGCTACGGCTTCCTCTCGGAGAACTCCGAGTTCGCCAAGGTGTGCCGGGACTGCAAGATTCATTTCATCGGCCCCCGGCCGGAGATGATCTCGCTGATGGGCAACAAGGTGCGCGCGCGCAACGCGGCACGCGAGGCGGGCCTGCCCCTGCTGCCCGGCAGCACCGGCACGGTGAAGGATGCCCGCGAGGCCGAGGCCTTCGCCAGGGAGATCGGCTTCCCGGTCATCCTCAAGGCGGCGGCCGGCGGTGGCGGCAAGGGCATGAAGATCGTCCGTGAGCCGGGCGCGCTGGCCCAGGCCTTCGCCACGGCGGCCGCGGAGGCGGTGGCCTCCTTCAACAACGGCGACCTCTACATCGAGCGGTACGTGGAGAAGCCGCGCCACATCGAAATCCAGGTCGTGGCCGACGAGCACGGCAACATCATCCACCTGGGTGAGCGCGAGTGCTCCGTGCAGCGGCGCCACCAGAAGCTCATCGAGGAGAGCCCCTCGCCGGCGCTCACCCCGGAGCTGCGCCGCGAGATGGGCGAGGTCTCCATCCGCGCGATGCAGAAGCTCGGCTACAACAACGTGGGCACTATCGAGTACCTGCTCGACGAGAACGGGCGGTTCTACTTCATGGAGATGAACACCCGCATCCAGGTGGAGCACCCGGTGACCGAGCTCGTCACCGGCATCGACCTGGTCCGCGAGCAGATCACCCTCTCCTCCGGCGAGCCGCTCAAGCGCAAGCAGGAGGACATCCAGATGCGCGGCCACGCCATCGAGTGCCGCGTCAACGCCGAGGACCCCATCACCTTCGCCCCCTGGCCGGGGAAGATCACCGCCTACAGCGTCCCCGGCGGCTATGGCGTGCGTGTGGACTCCAGTGCGTACGAGAACTACACCGTGCTGCCGTACTACGACAGCCTGCTGGCCAAGCTGATCGTCTACGCGGAGGACCGGCCCACGGCCATCCGCCGCATGCAGCGGGCGCTGGGCGAGTACGTGGTGCAGGGCATCCGCACCAACATCCCGTTCCACCGGGCGGCCATGGCGGAGGACGCCTTCATCGAGGGCAACTACGACACGCGCTTCGTGGAGCGGCTGCTGGCGTCCGAGACGGGCTCCCACCGGCTGCGCAAGGCCATCGAGGAGACGCCCTGATCGGGCTTCCTCGGTTGCCCTTCACGCAACCCCCTGATCCTGCGGGGGGTTGCGGCGGGTGGATTCCTTGACCCGCCAGGGAAGATTCCGCTAGCCTCGGTTCTCCCTCGTTGTCTCCTTGAAGGAAGCAGAAACCCAAGATTTTCCAGGGGTTTCGCTCGGCAGGAAGCCCACGCTCGATGGACAAGAACAAGATCATCGAAGCCGCCGCCAAGCTCGTCGCGAAGGGCGCCTACGACAAGGCCATCAAGGAGTATCAGAAGGTTCTGGACGTGGACCCGAAGGACGGCCGGGTCCTCCAGAAGATGGGGGAGCTGTACCAGAAGAAGAACGACAACGCCCAGGCGGCCCACTACTTCTCCAAGGTCGCCGAGGGCTACTCGGCCGATGGGTTCTTCCTCAAGGCCGTTGCCCTCTACAAGCAGGTCCTCAAGCTCAACCCCAACCTGCTGGACGTCAACCTCAAGCTGGCGGAGCTCCATCAGCAGCTCGGACTGATGTCCGAGGCCATGGCGTATTTCCAGATCGTCGCCAACCACTACGAGAAGGCCGGCGACGTCAAGAACTCCCTGGATACGCTCAAGAAGATGGTGGATCTCGACCCCGAGAACGTGGCGTCGAAGATCAAGCTCGCCGAGCTGTACGCGCGCGAGAACCTGCCGCGCGAGGCCGCCCAGGAGTTCAAGCGCGCCGCCGAGTACCTCAAGCGCAACAGCCGGATGGACGACTGGCTGCGCGTGGCCGAGCGGCTCTCCACCCTCGAGCCGGACAACGTCGCGCTGGCCAAGGAGCTGGCCCAGCAGTACCTGGTGCGCGCGGATCAGAAGCGCGCCCTGGCCAAGCTCCAGGTGTGCTTCAAGGCGGACGGGCGCGACGTCGAGACGCTCAACATGCTGGCCCAGGCCTTCCACGGGCTCGGCCAGACCGCCAAGACCATCTCCGTCTACAAGGAGCTGGCCAAGGTCTACCAGGAGCGCGGCCGCACCAAGGACGCGAACGAGATCTGGGACCGCGTCGCCGAGTTGGATCCGGCTGATCCGGAGCTGGAGGCGTACAGGGCCTCGGGTCCCGCCGCCGCGGCTCCAGCGCCCGCTCCAGCCGCGCCAGCTCCGGCGCCCGCTCCGGTCGCTGCCCCCGCGCGCGCTCCGGCCGCGCAGCCCGCCCCGGCCGCCAGGGCCCCGGTGGCCGTCGCTCAGCCCGCTCCCGCTCCCGCCCCGGTGGAACCCGAGCCCGCCCAGGCTCCCGCGGCCCAGTCCGGCAAGGATCAGTTCTCCAAGCTGCTGACGGAGACGGACGTCTACGTCAAGTACGGCCTGCACGATAAGGCGCTCGAGCACCTGCGGAAGATCTTCGCGGTGGACCCGGAGAACCTCGACGCGCACGAGAAGGCGTACCACATCTACGTCGCCTCCGGGAACGCGGCCCAGGCCAGCGAGCAGCTGCTGAACGTGCTGCGCCTGTGCACGCGCCGCGTGGAGGTGCCGCGCGCCCAGCCGTACCTGGCCGTCATCCTCCAGCAGAACCCCGGCCACCCCGAGGTACCGGCCTTCCTGGCCGTGCTGCGCACCGACGAGGCGGGCGCCACGGTGGGCGCGCAGGTGGAGTCGGTGGGCGAGGACGCCATCCTGGTGGACTCGAGCGACGATGAGATCGTCGTCGCCGACGCGCCCGCGGACGCCCTGGAGCATCCGCCGGGTGACGAGCTGGCCCTCGTCTCCGCGAGCAGCGCGGATGAAGAGGAGCAGATCGTCTCCGCCGAGTTCGCCATCCCCGCCGACGCGGAGGATGGGGTGGTGCTCGCGGACGACGAGCCTGGCGCGGTGGTGTCGGGCGATGAGCCCCTCTTCGGCGCCGACGACGAGCCCGAGGAGGCGACGACCGTCTTCATGGAGCCGGTCGGCGCCGACGACGCCGCCCTGGAGGCCGCCTCCGACGACGAGCCGCTGCTGGCGGACTCGGGGACGGAGCTGGCGCTCGGCGACGACGAGCCGTCTCCCACGCAGGTGTCGGCTCCCTCGGCGCAGCTCCTCCAGGATTCCTTCGAGGACGAGCCCGTACTCGGGCAGGCGCAGGACATTCCCACGCAGGTGTCGGCGCGCCCGCTGGAGCTGGACACCTTCGCCGACGAGCCCACCGCGTTCGGCTCTCCCGAGCTCGAGGACGAGGGCACCCCGGTGGATACGCCGGCGCTCGCCTCCTACGAGCTCGAGGAGCCAGAGCCCGCGCCCGTGGTGGCCAAGGCTCCGGCTGCTCCCGCCAAGGCCCAGCCCGCGCCCGTGGTGGCCAAGGCTCCGGCTGCTCCCGCCAAGGCTCCGGCCGCTCCCGCCAAGGCTCAGCCCCAGGCCGCGGCGCCCGCCGCGAAGGCTCCGGCCGCTCCCGCCAAGGCCCAGCCCGCGCCCGCCGCGAAGGCTCCGGCCGCTCCCGTCAAGCCGCAGCCCGCGCCCGTCGCCCAGGTCGAGGAGCCCCAGGAGGAGCCGGCCGGCGAGGAGTGCGACGAGGCCAGCTTCTTCATCGACCAGGGCCTCTTCGAGGAGGCGCGGGAGATCATCGAGACGGTGATGATCGCCTTCCCGGGCCACGCGCGCGCCACCGAGCTGATGGAGCGGCTCGAGGCGCTCGAGTCCGGGGGAGCCCCGGCGGCCCAGGAGGAGTCCGAGGCCGACGCGGTGTCCGTGCCCGCCGTGCCCGCGCTGGGCGAGTCCCCCGCCGAGCGCGATGCGTTCGACCTGGCGGCGGAGCTGGCCGGCGAGTTCGGCGACCTGGGCGGCGATCAGCCCGCGGCGCCCGCCGCCGAGGAGGACTTCCAGTACTCGGTGGAGGAGGTCTTCGCCGAGTTCAAGAAGGGCCTCGCCAAGGTGGTCAAGCCCGAGGACGTGGACACGCACTACGACCTGGGCATCGCCTACCGCGAGATGGGCCTCATCGACGACGCCCTCCACGAGTTCACCGTGGCTCGCGAGGGTTGCATGGGCAAGAAGCGTGAGGTGGACTGCCTCACGATGATTGGCATGCTGCAGGCCCAGAAGGGCGATGCGGGCGCGGCCGTGGACACCTTCAAGCAGGCGCTCGCCAGCGAGCACGCCACGGGTGAGGTGTCCAAGGCGCTCGGGTTCGAGCTGGCCATGGCCTACGAGGCCCGTGGCGAGGCGGGCAAGGCCCTCTATCACTTCCAGCGCGTGGCCGCGCTCGACGCGAAGTTCCGCGACGCCGCCGGCCATGCGGAGCGGTTGGCCGCCACCACCTCCCCGGTGGTGGATCCGCTGCCCACCGGCGGACCCAGGAATGGGTCCAATGGTGCGGCCAAGGCCACCAGTCCCCGAGTGCCCGTCGCAGCGGCTCCCCCCGCGGCGGCGAGCGCAGCCAATCCGCGCAAGGTAGGCTACGTCTAGCGCTGTCCGAGGTCCGCCGAGCCCATGACCTACCTCGACTATTTCGAGCTCACCCAGGAGCCCTTCTCCAACGCACCGGTGAGCCGGTTCTATTACAACTCGGCTCAGCACTCCCAGGCACTGACCCGGCTGATGCACGCCGTCAGCTACATGAAGGGTCTGTCCATCCTGGTGGGTGACATCGGGGCCGGAAAGACGACGCTCGCGCGCCGCATGCTCGACTCGCTGCCCGAGTCCGAGTACGAGGCCGCGCTGCTCGTCATCATCCACTCCGGCATCACCGCCAACTGGCTGCTGCGGCGCATCGCCCTGCAGCTGGGCGTGGAGAACCCGGCCCAGGAGAAGCTGGCCCTCCTGTCCCAGCTCTACCAGCGGCTGCTCCAGATCTACGAGTCCGGCAAGAAGGCCGTCGTCCTCATCGACGAGGCCCAGATGCTGGAGACGCGCGAGCTGATGGAGGAGTTCCGGGGTCTGCTCAACCTGGAGGTCCCCGAGCGCAAGCTCATCTCCTTCGTCTTCTTCGGACTGCCGGAAATCGAGAAGAACCTCAAGTTGGACCCGCCGTTGGCCCAGCGCGTGGCGCTCCGCTACAAGCTGGAGCCCTTCACGGCCGAGTCCACCGAGGCCTACATCAAGCACCGCCTGCGGCTGGCCGGCTGCCCTCGCATGCCGTTCACCCCCGAGGCGCTGATGGCCGTACACCAGCGCTCGGGTGGCACTCCCCGCGTCATCAACAGCATCTGCGATAACGCGCTCTTCGAGACCTTCCTGGCCCGCGAGCAGACCATCGGCGACAAGCTCGTCCATCGCATCGCCGACAATCTGGGCCTGGTGGGCTCGGTGCCCCAGCAGCAGGAGGCCCCCCAGCCCAAGCCGGTCGCCGCCGCCGCCAACCAGGGCAGTCGGGCAGGCGGCAACTCGAAGGTCGATCTCGCGGAGATCGACCGTTATCTCGAGGGACTCGGTAAGCTGTAGCGGTTTTGGCTCCACGGAACAGGCAGCAGGGCGCGCGCAAGGCGCCGCTGTGGCTCATCGTCCTCGCCCTCGTGCTGGGGACGGTGATGGCCTTCCGTACGCGCACCGTCTGGGACGGGTTGTGCACCCAGGCCCGGCGCCAGCTCCCCGCGCTGCTCGGACTCGAGGTGGGCATCGGCCAGTGTGAGGTGGATCCGCTCGGCCAGCGCGTCATCCTCCGCGGGCTGTCCGTCTTCGAGAAGGGCTCGGACACGCCGCTGCTCGCCGCGGACTCGGCCGAGGTGCAGCTCGGTCTGCCCCATCCCATCTCCGGCAAGGTCTCCATCGACATGGTGCGGGTGCTCCGGCCGCGGCTCGCGCTGGACCTGTCCCGTCCGAGGACTCCCTCGGGCGAGCCGGGCGTGTGCCCGCTGCAACCGCTGCGGCGGCTCATCCTCTCGCGGCTGGCCATCACCGGCGCGGAGGTGCGGCTGCTGCTGCCCGGTGGCCGGCAGGTGGAGGTGTCCGAGCTGGACGTGAGCGTGCGCGAGCGCTGGGGCGAGGAGGAGTTCGAGGTGGAGGCCCGGCGCGGCCTGGTGCGGCTGGGACCGGGACAGGAGCTCGCCCTCGGGCGGCTGGCGCTCTCGGGCGGGCTGGACGTGGACGAGGAGCTGCTGGAGGTGGACCGCGCGGAGGTGTCGCTGGACGACGTGACGGTGAACATCTCCGGCCGGGTGGAGCAGCTGTGCGATCCGGTGCTCGCCATGGACGCCCAGGTGTTCCTGCCGCTGCGGACGCTGTCGCAGTCGGGGTTGTTGCCCAAATCCGCCAACGGGCACCTCTGGTCGCGCCTGACGGTGAATGGCCGCCCGGCGGCGCCCAGCGTGTCGCTGGAGCTGTCCGGCAGCGGGCTCGCCTACGGGAACTTCACCCCGGGCTCCCTCACGGCGCGGCTGGCGTATGCCGGGGACGTGGTGACGGTGGAGGAGCTCACGCTGCCCATCGGCTCGGGGGACGCGCGTGTCTCCGGCACCATCGGGCTGGGGCCGGGGCTGCCGGTGGAGGTGGACCTGGAGACCCACGACGCGTCCTTCGGCCTCATCCTGGAGAAGGCCGGGCTGACGGGCTCCTGGGTGGACTTCCCCGCCAACGCGAAGGCGCACCTGAGCGGCACGCTGCTGCCGAAGCTCAACCTATCGGGCAACGTGGACTTGCGCACCGGCCGCTTCGTGCTGGCCACGCGCGCCTTCGACGCGCCTCCGGCCAGCGGGCGCACCCTGCTCACCTTCGAGCGGGGCCACGTGATGACGCGCGTGTCGCTGCTGGGGGACCGCGTCTCCTTCTCCGATGTGCAGCTCGACTCGGGCCGCTCCCGCATCGGTGGCGAGGTGACGCTCTTCTACGACGTGCAAAGGGGCCTGCTGGCGGACGTTCGCGGCGACGTGGACCTGTCGGACTTCGGCCACATCGCGGAGCTCGAGTGGGCGGGACGCGGCTCGATGAGCACCACCATCGAGGGCCCGTATACGGACGTGAAGATCGGCGCGAGCCTGTCGCTGCGCGACTTCGAGTTCTGGGGCTTCAACCTGGGCGTGGTGCAGGGCAAGGTGGCGTACGCGGACAAGGTGCTGGGCTTCCCCACGCTCACGGGGCAGAAGGGGCGCACCCAGTACTTCGGCAACGCGGCGCTCACCTTCGGGCGCTCGCTGCACGCGCGGGCCGAGGTGGAGGTGCCCAGGGGCCGCACCGAGGACCTGATCGACATCATCGCCGGTCTGCACTCCACCATCTCCGTCATGCAGGGGCCGCTGGTGGGCGAGGCCTCGGGGCGGGTGGAGATCGACAGTCCCATCGACCAGTTCGAGGGGCTGGTGGCCTTCGACTTCAAGAACACCACCTACTACGGGCGGCACATGGGCGACGGCTCGGCACGGCTGCGCTTCGACGATGGCAAGGCCATGGTGCTGGAGCGCACGGTGCTGGAGGGCCGGCTGGGCCGCACCTGGGTGGATGGCTCCTTCTTCTTCTCCGGACCCGACAAGGGCAAGCTGGACTACCGCTTCGGTGGCGACAACCTGTCCCTGGCGGAGCTCGTCGGCCCGGACTCGGAGCGCCTGGGCGTGAGTGGCCTGTTGGAGATGGAAGGCACGGTGTCGGGCGACACGGACCTGCCGGTGACGAGGGCCCGGGTGTGGGGCCCGAAGGTGACGTTCGCCAACCGCGACCTGGGCAACATGGGCCTCGAGGCGCTTCTGTCGGGGCGTGACTTGCAGGTGGCGGGCCGGCCCTCGCGCGACACGAGCGGCATCCTCTTCATGCGCGTGAAGGAGCCGTATCCCTTCGAGGCCGCCGTGACGCTGGAGCTGCCGGAGATCCGCCCGCTGCTGCCCGCCAATGCCTTCACCCAGGAGCTGTCCGGTTCGGTCAAGGCCGTGGTGAAGGCCCAGGGCGCGCTGCTCGATGCGCAGGCCATCCAGATGGACGCCACGGTGGAGCGGCTCACCCTGTCTCGCGGGCAGCTCTCCGGGGCCAACGACGGACCCATCACGCTGAGCTTCGCGAAGGGGCGGCTGGACGTGCCCTCCTTCACCTTCCGGGGTCCGGAGACCGAGCTGTCCGCGCAGGGCTGGGTGGGCCTCGAACAGATGCAGCTCTACCTGCGCGGCTCCATGGACCTGGGTCTGCTCGAGTCCCTCTCGCCCATGCTGGTACGCACCGGTGGCCGCCTGGAGCTCAACGCCGTGGCCAATGGCAGCCCGCGCAAACCCTCGCTCGTGGGCACGCTCCACCTCCTGGACGCGAAGCTGTCCCTGAGGGACCAGCCGGTGTCGGCTCGCGGGCTGAACGGACGGGTGGAGTTCACCACCCAGCGCATCCTCGTGGAGGAGCTGCAGGGGACGCTCAACGATGGCCGGGTGCAGGTCGGCGGCCAGGTGGCGCTGAACGACTTCCAGCCCGCGGAGGTGCAGGTGAATGTCTCCCTCACCGACGTGGCCACGCGCTTCCACGAAGACCTGCCCTTCAACACCACCGGGCAGCTGTGGCTCACCGGCCACCCGGACGCGCTGCGGCTGGGCGGCGCGCTGGACATCCGCAACCTGCGCTACCGCCGGGGCCTGGAGCTGGATGACATCCTCAAGCGTCTCTCCCGGCGCACCGTGCTGCCCACCCCCGCGGAGAAGCCCCGCGAGTACCTCACCCTCGACATCGGCGTGCACCTGGGCGACGTGCGCGTGGACAACAACCTGGCCCGCGCGCGGCTCATCGGCTCGCTGCGGGTCACCGGGACCAACGCGCGCCTGGGCGTCCTCGGCACGGTGGAGACCGCCGAGAGCAGCCAGGCCTTCTTCCGCAACAACCAGTTCACCGTCACCCGCGGGCAGATCGAATTCCAGGACCGCTACGGCATCGACCCCGTCTTCGACCTGCGCGCCCAGGCCCAGGTGCGCGAGTACCAGGTGAAACTGCACGCCTTCGGCCGCCCGGCCGCTCCCCAGGTGCTCCTCACCTCGGAGCCGGCGCTGCCCGAGGGTGACCTGGTGTCGCTCCTCACGCTGGGTCTGACGAGCACGGACAAGGAGACCGCGGCCTCCGCCAGCGCCGGTCTGGCCGCCGAGGCCTTCTTCAACATGTCCGGGTTGGACCGGCAGGTACAACGCTTCATCCCCAACAACCCGGTCCTCAAGGACCTGTCCCTGCAGATCTCCACCACCTACAACGACGCCACACAGCAGGCGGAGCCGACCGCTCGGTTGGAGTCGAAGTTCCTCACGGAGCGGCTTAAGATTGGATTGACGCAACCCGTCAGCGGACGCGGGACTCGGGCGCGTGCCGAGTACCATTTCGACAACCGCCTCTCCTTGCAGGGCCAGTGGGACAACGAGAACAGCGAGACCGCGTTGGGCAACCCTGGGATCGAGCTCAAACTGAGCTGGGAGTCCCAGTAGCGTTCGCGCTCGCCCTGTTGTTGGCGGGCGCGGCGCTGGCCCAGCCACCGGAGAAGCGGGTGGAGCCGGCGAAGGCCGCCGAGGCGCCGGGGCTCGTGGTGCGGCCCGAGGTCCCTCAGCCGCCGCGCGCGCCCATCGTGGACTCGGTGGAGCTGCACCTGCCCGCGGGCGTGGACTCGGCGGGGCTCGTCGAGCTGGTGGCGGTGCGCAAGGGGCAGGCGCTGTCGCCCCGCGCCGTGCGGCGCTCGGTGGAGCGGCTGTGGATCAGCGGGCGCTTCGCCGACATCGTGGTGCGCACGGTGGACGTGCCCGGCGGGGTGCGTGTGGTGTTCGAGCTCACGCCCATGCAGCCCATCCTCCAACTCGCGGTGGAGGGCAACGTCGTCCTGAGCGACGAGGCGCTGCTGGCGGTGCTGCGCGAGAATGGCATCGCGAAGGGCCGGCGGCTCGACGAGGATGCGCTGCGGGAGGCCCTGAAGGGCCTGGAGCAGGAGTACCAGGGCCAGGGCTACAACAAGGCGAGCATCCAGCTCACGCGCGAGGCGGTGCCCGGGGGCGTGTCGTTGGTGTTCACCGTGTTCGAGGGGACGCCCACGCGGGTGGCCTCCGTCACGGTGACGGGGAGCCCCGGGTTGCCGCTGTCCGAGCTGCTCTCCACGCTGGGGCTGCGGGTGGGCGGCGTGCTGGACAGCGGAGGCCTGAAGTCCGGACTGGAGCGGCTGCGGACGCTGCTGCGCGAGCGGGGTTACTGGCGGGCCAACGTGGGAGCTCCCGTGCTCCAGGAGGAGGGCGAGGTGGCGACGGTGCTGGTGCCCATCTCCGCCGGGCCCCGCTTCCGCTTCCACTTCCACGGCAACCACCGCTTCGAGGACGCCGTGCTGGAGCGCATGCTGGCCTATGACGGCTCGGAGCCGCTGGACGCGGCGACGGTGGCCCGGCTGGCGCGGCAGCTCGAGTCCTTCTACCGCTACCGGGGCTTCAACGACGTGCACGTGGAGACGCGCGAGGTGCACCGCCCGGACGGGGAGCGGGCCGTGCTCGCCTTCGACATCGAGGAGGGCCACCCGCTGCGCGTGCGGCAGGTGCGGTTCCGGGGCAACAAGGTGCTCTCCAGCGAGACGCTGCGCGAGATGCTCGCCGAGCGCATCCGCGCCAACACGCCCCAGCCCGAGGGGCCGCCGCTCCAGGCGGAGGAGCGGGGGCCACCGGGGCTGCGCGGCCGTTCCCCGAAGCCGCCCGAGTGGGTGAGCAATCCCGCCACCGTCTTCGTCGAGGAGGCCTGGCGGGACGCCGCGGAGTCGATGACGGAGGCGTACCGCGAGCGGGGCTTCCTGGCGGCGCGGGTGAGCTTCACCCGGCTGAGGGTGAACGTGGAGCGGCGCACGGCGGTGGCCGTGTTCGACGTGGACGAGGGCACGCAGCGGCGCGTGGCCGAGGTGCGCATCGAGGGTGGGCCCCAGGGCTTCGACGGCCAGAAGCTGGTGCCGGTGAAGCGGGGTGAGCCGCTGAACCTGGATGAGGTGGAGCGCGGGCGGCAGGCGCTCACCACGGAGCTGGGACGCAAGGGCTACCTCTTCGCCCGGGTGGACGCGGATCCGCGACCCGCGGGCGAGGGCATGGACATCGTCTACAAGCTGGAGCCGGGACCCCGGGTGACGGTGGGCCGCATCCTCATCCGCGGCGCGGAGCGCACCCACGAGGAAGTGGTGCGGGCCACGGTGCGCCTGGCGGAGGACGAGGTGTTGGATCCGGAGAAGCTCTTCGAGAGCCAGCGCCGGCTCGCGCTCCTCAACATCTTCCGGCAGGTGACGGTGCGGCTGGAGAAGCCGGACGTGCCGGAGGCCAGCAAGGACGTGGTGGTGGAGGTGCGCGAGCGCCCACGGTGGGAGGGCGAGGTCGCGGGTGGGTACTTCCTGGCGGAAGGCCCTCGCCTGGTGCTGGACCTGGCGCGGCCCAACGTGGACAAGCGCGGCCTCAACCTGTCGGCCCGGTTGAAGCTCAACTACGCGGGGTGGAGCGCGCAGGGGGCGGACAAGGCCAGCCTGGAGCGAGCCCGGTGCGCGGCGGCGCCGGAGGAGTGCCAGACGCCCGGTACCTACGACTGGGTGAGTGACTTCGGTGGGCGCGCCGTGCTGTCGGCGGTGCAGCCGCGGCTCTACGGCCTGCGGCCCCTGGAGGTGGGCGCGCGGGTGGATCTGATCGGCGAGCGCGTGCACCGGCCCTCGTACCTGTCCACCCGAGCCGCGGCGGTGACGGGCCTGGACTGGACGGTGACGCGCTGGCTGAGCCTGGGGGTGCAGTACGAGCTGGAGGGCAACCTGCTGGAGGCGGGAGATCGGCCCCTCACCGCGCCGAGCCGCGCGGACCAGGAGCGGCTGCGCTTCCCCTATGGCTTCTTCATCTTGAACTCGGTGCGCTCGTCGGCCGCGGTGGACCTGCGGGACGATCCGGCCAATCCGCACAAGGGCCTGCTGGTGTCCACCAGCGCCGAGTGGATGAGGGCCCTGAGCTCGCGGCCGACCACCATCACGGGCGAGCCACGGACACCCCTGCCCATCAACGGGCTGAAGGTGTCTGGGAACGTGAGCGTGTACGCGCCGCTGACATCGAGGGCGGTGCTGGCGCTGTCGGTGCGGGGTGGCACGGTCATCCCGCTGGAGGACGAAGCGCAGGTCATCGGCTCCAAGCGCTTCTTCCTGGGTGGCTCCTCGAGCCTGCGAGGCTTCCGGGAGGACGGAATCCTGGGGGAGGACCGGCGCACGGAGTTGCGGCAGCAGGTGGCGGACTGCCGCTCGCTCATGCATCCGGCGGGCTGCAACACGGATCTGCTGACGATCCTCGCGGGCCAGGCGCCCACGAGCGAGGGTGGCGAGCTGTTCACCCTGGCGAAGGGGGAGCTGCGGATTCCGGTGGTGTCCTCGTTCGACGTGGGCCTCTTCCTGGAGGCGGGCAATCTCTGGCTGGACCGGAAGAAGTACGAATTCCTCTCCCTGCGCTACTCGACGGGGGCGGGGATGCGCTACCAGACGCCGGTGGGTCCACTGTCCTTCGACGTGGGCGTGAACCTGGATCCGGACGAGACGCTCAACGAGCCCACGGTGCAGTTCCACTTCAGCATCGGCGCGTTCTAACCACCCCTCTCCCTCTGGGAGAGGGACGGGGTGAGGGTATCGAGCCTCCCAGGTTGAACCCCCGGGCGACCCTCCCAAGGGTGGTGACATCAGTCACCAGGGGGACAGCAGTCACCAGGGGCAACCGGCGCGAAGTGGTGACGGCCGTCATCAGGATGCGGCTGGGACCGGGGCGGGATGAGTGAAATCAAGGGCTTCTGGGCACAGGTGGGTGGATGGCGGCCCTGGCACACCTTCTGCTCTAGCCCTGCGCACGGCACTTACATTCGAGGGAACCGTCCATGGGCAGCTACAGCATCAAGTCCGGAGACACGCTGAGCAAGATCGCGCAGCGCTACAACACCAGCGTCGACTCGTTGGTGAAGGCGAACTCTCAGATCAAGGACGCCAACCTCATCTACGCGGGCGCGAAGCTCAACATCCCGGGCAGCAAGGACGAGTTCATCCCGTCGCCCACCGGGAGCAAGAACGCCTCGTCGACGAAGGGCACCCAGGGCAGCGCGCCGGTGGGCGATGTGCCCCCGGGGCAGGTGGGCGACTGGATCAAGCAGGCCACGCAGGCCCTGAGCGCGGCGGGTGTGCCGGCGGACAAGATGAACGCGAAGGACATCGCCACCATCATCCACCACGAGTCCAGCGGTGACCCGAACGCGCAGAACAACTGGGACGACAACGCCAAGAAGGGCACTCCGTCCATCGGCCTGATGCAGACCATCCAGCCGACGTTCGACGCGCACAAGCTCCCGGGCCACGACGACATCCGCAACCCCGTGGACAACATCATCGCGGCCGTGCGGTACGCGGTGGATCGCTACGGCTCGGTGTCCAACGTGCCCGGCATCAAGTCGCTCAACGAGGGCGGGGCCTACGTGGGCTACTGACCGGCCGATGCCGCGGACCGGACGGGGGAGGGCTCCCACGCGAGCAGTGCGCGAGAGCCCACCACGCTCTTCGTGGCTCAGCGCTTGTACGTATCCACCGCCTGACGGCCCACCGCGGGATCGTCGGTGAAGAAGCCGTCGATGCCGGCGTCGAGATACGCCTGGATCTCCTTGATGGAGCCGGCCGCATGATGCGTGCTGGCCGGACCCTCCACCTTGAGCGGCGTGGGCAGGAAGGCGTTCTCCGGGCGGAAGGTGTACGGGAACACCACCAGGCCCGCCGCGTGCGCGTTGCGCACGAGCGCCGTCGGCTGCTGGAACGCACCCGAGCTGTCCACGTTGATGATGCTCAGCTTGTAGGGCCCGACGCCGTTGGCATAGGTGGCGATCTCCTTCATGCCCGCCTCCGTCATGAGATCGGCGTAGGTGCGCGAGTCGCCCGACTTGACGAAGTCGTAGGGCTTCCGCGTCTCCTCCTCCATCAGCTGCACCAGCTTCCAGTTCGGCTGCGAGTTGCCGATCTTCTCGCGGATCTCCTTCAGGTTCGCGACCTCGAAGGACTGGATGTAGACGGTGGCCTTGCTCGCGGTGAACTCGTCCTTCTTCAGCTCGGTGATCAGCCGATCCTCCAGCGCGAGACCAATGGACTGGAAGTACGTCGGGTGCTTGGTCTCCGGATAGAGGTGGATCGTGCGGCCGGTCTGGGCCGACAGCTCCTTGGCCAGCGCGATCACCTCGGCCAGCGTGGGGACCTCGAACTGACCGTCATACTGCGTGTTGCCGGGGCGGGAGGCGGGGATGCGCTCACGCGCACGCAGCTCCTTGAGCTCGGCGAGCGTGAAATCCTCGGTGAACCAGCCGGTGAGCGGCTGGCCGTCGATCATCTTCGTCTTCTTGCGGTCCGCGAACTTCGCCACCTGCTCCACGTTCGTGGTGCCGGAGATCTCGTTCTCGTGACGGGCCACGAGCACGCCGTCCTTCGTGGACACGAGATCCGGCTCGATGATGTCCGCGCCGTCCTGGACGGCCTTGCGGTAGGCCTCCAGCGTGTGCTCGGGCCGCAGCGCGCTGGCGCCTCGGTGGCCGACCACGAGCGCCTTGGTGACGGGCTCGGGGGTGGGCTTGGGCTCCTCTTCACAGCCGGTCATGACGAGGGCGCATGCCGCCGCGAGGGGCAGCACGGACGACAGTCGAAGGGCACGACGGAAGGAGGAGCGGAGCGGCTGGGCGAAGGTCGGGTACAGGAGAGTCTCCTTGTGGGGGGACGCATGCGTCCTGGGGCGCGGCAGGTAGCACTTAGCAGATGGCGGAACGGTGAACGTTGGGGAAACACGGCGTCAAAAGACGCTGGAGGCGGCTTGACGCCTTGTCCGGCGGCTGCCTTCCCGCTCGCTCCGGACCCGGGCATGGGGCACACCGGGCAAGCTTGAGACCCGGACTCGGAGTGCACATCCGTTCGGACAATGCACGGACCTCCCGAGTCTCCTCCGCCCGCCTGGGTGCGCGACGCGATCTTCTACCACGTGTACCCGCTGGGGGCCTGTGGCGCGCCCGCCACCAATGACTTCCAGAGCGCGCCCGTGGCCCGGCTGGACCGGCTCCTGCCCTGGCTCGACTCCTGGAAGGCCCTGGGCGTCACCGCCGTCTACCTGGGCCCGGTCTTCGAGTCCTCCTCACACGGCTACGACACCGCGGACTACTTCCGGGTGGACCGGCGCCTGGGGGAGGAGGGCACGCTCGTTCGCCTGGTGGACGAGCTGCATGCGCGGGGGATGCGGGTGGTGCTCGACGCGGTCTTCAACCACGTGGGCCGGGCCTTCTGGGCCTTCAAGGATCTGCGGGAGAAGGGGCCCTCCTCGGCGTACAAGGCGTGGTTCTCGGGCCTGCGCTTCGATGCACGCAACCGCTTCGGAGACCCCTTCGTGTACGAGGGCTGGCACGGAGTGGAGGACCTGGTGAAGCTGAACCTCCGTGAGGAGGGAGTTCGCCAGCACCTCTTCGACGCCGTGGCCTTCTGGGTGGAGCGCTTCAAGATCGACGGCCTGCGCCTCGATGCCGCGGACGCCATGGACCCCGTGTTCTTCGATGCGCTCGCCGCCTTCTGCCGGGGGCTCCCTCGAGACCTCTGGCTGATGGGCGAGGTCATCCACGGCGACTACCGCCAGTGGGCCCGGCCGGGGAGGCTGCACTCCACCACGGACTACTCGTTGTGGAAGGCGCTGTGGTCGAGTCACAACGACAAGAACTACTTCGAGCTGGCCCATGCCCTGAAGCGGCAGGTCGGCCCGAGCGGGATGTACGAGCACCTGACGCTCTACACCTTCGCGGACAACCACGACGTGAACCGGGCGGCGAGCCTGCTGAAGGAGTCCCGCCACCTCCCGCTGCTCTACCTGCTGCTCTTCACGCTCCCCGGCGTGCCGTCCCTCTATTACGGCGGTGAGTGGGGGCAGACCGGGCGCAAGGAGGGCGGTGACGACCGGCCCCTCCGGCCCGTCCTGCCCGAACCGCCAGGCCCGGCGAGCCCCCTGCGCGAGACGCTCACCCGCCTCACCACGCTCCGGCACCAGCAGGAGCTCCTGCGGCGCGGGAGCTACCGCGAGCTGGTGGTCCGCTCCGAGCAACTGGCCTTCGCACGGGAGGGCGGGCGCGAGTCCCTCGTGGTGGCGGTGAACGCCGCCCCGGCTCCCGCGGAGATGGACGTGCCCATGACGGGCGCACCGGATGGCGAGTGGATCGATCTCCTGGAACCCGGGCGCCGGTTCCCGCTGCGCGGAGGGCGTCTCCAGCTCGGGGCGTTGCCTCCCGCTTGGGGCCGGGTGCTGCGCCGGGCGTGAGCCCACCGGGAGCGGCGGGCAGTACGACGAAGTCATGGAGGCCCTCAGGGTCTGAGCGCCCGGTTTCATCTCCAGACAGTGGCCCCTACAGGAGTCCTGCTCCCACACCCCGGAGCGGGACTCCTGTCTTCTCGCACTCAAAGAAAGACATGCGGTGACCGTCGCCAGGCTGAATCCCGAGCGAAAATATCCATCGGCGATCGACGTCAAGGTTTCCTGAACAGTCGTTGATGGTTCTGGTGGCCCATGTTAGGAATCAAGGCATCCCCAGGGGGCGTGGCTCTTCCGTAGCGATTCGGTGGATGTGTTTGTCATTCCGCTGGAGGACAAAGTGAAAAGGAATTCATTTTTGGGGTTGTTGCCGGAGCTGGCGTGGTTGCGTGGCCTGTGCCTGGCGGCGCTGCTGAGTGGGTGTGGTGACCCGCAGGTCCAACCCGAGCCGCCGGTGGAGAACCCGGACCGCCAGACCCCGGCAGACGGGACGCAGAACCCAGGGAATGGGACGCAGAACCCGGGGGACGGGGCGGTCGATCAGGCTTCACCCGTGGGCCTGCACGGTCAACTCAAGATCGTGGGCAACCAGCTTCAGGACCAGCACGGAGCACAGGTCCAGCTCAAGGGCATGAGCCTCTTCTGGAGCCAGTGGGGCGGCGCCTTCTACAACGCGTCCGTCGTCAACTCACTGGCGGATGGCTGGAAGGTCTCTGTCGTCCGCGCCGCGATGGCGGTGGAGAACGGCGGCTATCTCACCAACCCGACGGCCGAGAAGGAGCGGGTGAAGACTGTCGTCAACGCGGCCATCGCCAAGGGCATCTATGTGATCATCGACTGGCATGATCACAACGCCACCCAACACACCCAGCAGGCCAAGGCCTTCTTCACCGAGATGGCGCAGCTCTACGGGAACAAGCCCAACGTCATCTTCGAGATCTTCAATGAGCCGGACGGCGAGTCCTGGGGCGAGATAAAGAGCTACGCCCTGGAGGTCATCGGTGCCATCCGGGCCACGGGTGCCAACAACGTGGTGGTGGTGGGCACGCCGACCTGGTCGCAGGACGTGAACGTGGCCGCCGATAGCCCGATCACGCAGTACTCCAACGTGGCCTACACCCTTCATTTCTACGCGGGCACGCACAGGCAGTTCTTGCGGGACAAGGCCACGTATGCCTTGAACAAGGGCATTGCCCTGTTCGTGACCGAGTTTGGCACTTGCGACGCGTCTGGGAATGGTGGGCTCGACCTGGCCGAGTCCCAGCTCTGGATGGATTTCCTGAACAGCCGCAAGCTGAGCTGGGCCAACTGGTCGCTCTTCGACAAGCCCGAGACCGCCTCGGCGCTCAAGCCTGGCTCGAGCACCACCGGCCCCTGGCCGGACTCGGCGCTGACCCCGTCGGGCGCCTTCATCAAGCAGAAGCTGCTTCAGTAGGGCGGGGCTCCCGGGGACGGTCTACTCGGGAGTCACCGGCCCGCGCACCCGGACGCCTCGCCGCCAGACGGCGGAGATGCTCCGGGTGTTGCGGATGTCCTGGGTCGGGTCGGAATCCAGCACCACCAGATCCGCCACCTGGCCCGGGGCGATCGAGCCCTGGTCCTTCAAGCCCAACAGCTCGGCCGAGTCGCGCGTCGCCACGCGCAGGGCCTGGGCCGGTGTCAGGCCGGCCTGGGTCATCAGCTCGAGCTCGCGGTGCTCGGCGAAGCCGGGAATGCGCTGGGGCAGCGCGCCAGAGTCGGTGCCGAAGCCGAGCTTCACGCCCGCCCGGTGCAGGGTGCTCAGGTTCTCCAGATTGAGCGTCACCGCCCTCCGTGCTTTCTCCGCTGCCTGGCTGGCGAGCGTCTCGCGCCGCCACTCGGGTGAATCGAAACGGCTTCGCAGGGCCGGGTCCACCGCGGCGCGGAAGAAGGGCTCGTCCATCCAGGCGGGGTGCTCGGCGTAGATGTAGTTCGCCTCGTCCAGGTTGAGGGTGGGGATGTACCAGACACCGCGTGCCTTCATGGCCTGGATGAAGGCGTCGTCCACCGGCTGATCCCTCACCCCGTGGGCAATCACATCCACCCCCGCTTCGACCACCGCCTTGGCGTCTTCCAGGTCGTGGATGTGGGCGGCGGCCCGCAGGCCGTGGCGATGGGCCTCGTCGATCGCCGCGCGGTAGATCTCGGGGCTCAGCTTGGGCAGCCCGCCATTCATGCTGTCGACCCAGAGCTTCACCATGTCCACGCCTTGCGCGGCCATGTCGCGCACCGCCTCGCGGGCGGCCTCGGCCGTCTCGGGACGAGCGACCTGGTCGTCCTCGAGACCCATGCCGCGCGCCGGTGGCGCGCCCAGTGGAGCGCCAATACCGGGCCCGGCGCCATGGAGGTCCGCGCCGCTGGTGTTGCGGCTCAGCTCCCGCCGCAGCGTGTAGAACAGGGGCGGGTTGAGGCCCAGTGAATTGATGGTCGTCACGCCGTAGTCGAGATACCGGGCCAACTGCCGGGAGACGTTCTCGCGGGTGTAGAAGCGCCGCCCCGTCTCCACGCCCGAGACGTTGCCGACGTGGGAGTGGGCCGAGATCAGCCCCGGGATGATCGTCTTGCCGGAGTAGTCGAGCACCTGTGCTTTGGCTGGAACCTGGATCGAGCCACGCGGGCCGACGGCACGAATGCGTTCGCCCTCGATCACCACCGTTGCCGGGCCACTGCTCAGGGCCTCGCCGTCGAAGACACGGGCGCCATCCAGGACGAACACGGAGGGAGGTGAGACCGGGGCCGGTGTATGGGCACAACCAAGGGCCGCGTGGAGGACGAGCGCCGCGAGGGCACCCACCCGGGCGCGGATGAGAGGGGTCATCGGGGAAGCAACCATGCGGCCAGGATGTCCACCTCGCACTCCTCGTGCAATGCTCGAATGCCGCCCCGGTGTACACTGCGCGCGTGTTCTACGGCATCGTGCGTGCGGTCGTGGCCCTGGCGCTTCGGCTCTTCTACCGGGTGAAGGTGAATGCCCCCTCGGCCGAGCCCGAGGGCCCGGTCATCTTCGTGGGCAACCACCCCAATGGACTCATCGACCCGGCGCTGGTCTTCATCCTCACGCGCCGGCACGTGACGTTCCTGGCCAAGGAGCCTCTCTTCCGGATTCCTGTCATCGGCTGGCTGCTGAAGGGGCTGGGCGCACTGCCGGTGTACCGCAAGCAGGACGACCCCTCGCAGATGGGGAAGAACGAGGGGACGCTGGACGCGGCGCGCGGGGCGCTGGTGCAGGGGCGGGCCATCACCTTGTTCCCCGAGGGAAAGAGCCACTCGGAGCCCTCGCTGGCGGAGCTGAAGACGGGGGCGGCGCGCATCGCGCTCGGGGCGGCGAAGCAGGGAGCGCCGGTGCGCATCGTCCCGGTGGGCCTCACGTACGCGGACAAGCACCTGTTCCGCAGCGAGGTGCTCATCGAGATGGGCGCGCCCATCGAGGTGCGGGACTTCCTCCCGGCGGACGCGGCGGGCGAGGTGGAGTCGGTGCGCAAGCTCACCGAGCGCATCGCCGGGGGGCTGAAGTCGGTCACGCTCAACCTGGAGCAGTGGGAGGATCTGCCGCTCATCCAGCTGTCCGAGCAGCTCTACGCGTTCCGGCAGAAGGAGCAGGTGGACCCCGAGCGGCTGAAGCACTGGGCGCGGGGGCTGCAGATCTTCCGCTCCGAGCAGCCCGAGCGTTTCGAGCGGATGCGCGGGCACCTGATGTCCTTCCATCGGCGGCTGGCCCTGGTGCGGGGAGACCCCACGGACCTGATGCTGGAGTACCGGACCGGCCCGGTGGCGCGGTTCGTGCTGAAGAACCTGGCGCTGCTCGTGTTCGGGCTGCCGCTGTTCGCCACGGGGCTCGCGCTGTTCTACGTGCCGTACCTGTTGCCGAGGTGGGCGAGCCGGAAGGCCGAGCTGGACGTGCAGGCCACGGTGAAGTTCCTCACGGCGCTGGTGACGTCGCTGACGTGGTGGGCGGTGCTGACGGTGGGGGCGTGGCTGTGGCGCGGGCCCGCGCTGGGCGTGCCGGTGCTGCTGGGCGTGCCGCCGCTGGCGCTCCTCACCCTGTACCTGTCCGAGCGGTGGCTGGTGGTGCTGCGGGACGTGTCCGTGTTCTTCACGCTGGGCAGCCGGGTGCGGTTGAAGGCCCTGCTGCTCAACGAGGGGGAGCGCCTGGCGGCGGAGGTGGAGCAGCTGGCGGGGGAGTACCGGCCTCGATTGGAGCAGCCCGTCGCGCCATTAGCTATGGTAGCAGGGCGGTGAGCCCACGCTCTGGCGGGCACCGACCGCGACATGGACCCCGGCAACGACAAGTGGCCTGACTCGCTCCAGGCGCTCTACGAGCAGGTGGCTGGCGCCCCGCCCGAGGCGGTGCTGTCCTCGCGTCCCCAGTGGACGGAGCAGCTCGCCGAGTGGGTGCGTGCGGCCACGCTGGACGAGCGCGAGACGGCGCAGGCGGCCGCCTGGTCCCGGTTGGACTCGGGCTCCCGCTCCCCCGGCGAGCTGCTGTTCCTGCTGGCCCACTGCGGCGAGCTGCTGTGGCCCTACTCGGAGCCGCCGAAGGAGCTGCTCCAGCGGTTGATCTCGCGGCAGGAACAGCTCGTCCAGGCGCTGAAGGGCGGAGGACAGGAAGAGGCCGTCGAGCCGCTCGTGCGTGAGGTGGATGCCGAGCTGTCCAAGGTCCTGACGCGCTATTTGAAGCGCCACCCCGAGGGGCTGGTGGACCTCGTGAAGGGGGTGCGCTGCACGTTCGACGGCAGGGTGCTGCGGTTCAACGAGACCGTGGAGCTGGACCTGAAGGTCCTGCTCGGCTCGGAGCGGCGCGCCATCGGGAGGCTCGACCAGTTGCGGGCGCTGCTGCCGCACCTGCGCGAGGGCCGCGACAAGCTGGTGGGTTTCATCCGGGAGCGGGCGGCGAAGATGCCCTGGCGCGAGTGCCGGGACCTGCTGGAGGAAAAGCTCTTCCAGTTGGTGGCCTCGCCGGAGGGTCGGAGTGAGCTGCGCGGCTTCCTGGGGTGCTACGCGAACGGGCGGCGCGAGGCACGCTGGTGCGCGAGGGCGAGCCTGCTGCTGACGGGCAATCTCGAGGGGGAAGGCCCGTTGGCGGTGACCGAGAGCCTCTGTGAGCTGCTGGCGTACTTCGAGGCCCCCGTGGACGGCGTGCGAGGCGCGCTGCAGGCGCTGGTCGCCAGCATGCACGAGGACAAGGATCTCGAGCGGCACCGGCTGGTGGCGGACAAGTGCTGGGAGCGCGTGGAGCCCAAGGCCGAGCCGGGCCTGGCGCTCGTGTTGCTGTGGTTGGAGGAGAGCTTCTTCCGGGTGGCGCTGCGGCAGGGGGCGGCGGATGCCTTCGAGCGGCGGAACCGGGCGCGAGAGCGGGTAGGGGTGCTGCCGGTGGCGGAGCCCCTGTACTGGCTGGCCGAGGAGTGCGCGGACCTGTGGCCGCGCGTGGGGTCGGAGCGCCGGCCCGGAGCGGACGAGCTGGCGGCCTGGCGGCAGGAGGTGACCCGGCGGCTCGCGAGGAAGCCGGTGTTGCGCAAGGCGGCGATCGAGTTCTTCCTGTGGTGCGCGCCGGACGCGGCGGCCGCCGAGGCGGAGCTGGTGACGCTGTCGCTGGTGAAGACCTCCACGGACCGGAGGGTGTTGCGCCGTCTGGGCGAGCACCCCTCCACGCGCGTGCGGTTCCGGGTGCGAGCCATCAATGCCTGGCTCGCGGCCGGGCCGGAGGCGGCACCCGAGCCGGAGACGCCCGCGACGCTGACGGGAGCCCTGCGGCACCTGAGGGCCGCGGGGACGGTGGGGCTCGGCGGGGGCCGGACGTGGCTGCGGGACAGGGACCTGGAGGAACTGCTGCTGGGCGCGTTCAGCCGGGTGGAGCGGGACTTCTCCGCGCGCTACCCGGAGCACTTCCGGGAGGACGAGGCGCAGCTGGTCACGAGGCTGCTCGAGGACCTGAAGCGCGAGCTGGAGAGCATCCGCTCGGACCTGTCGATCCTGCTCTCTCAGGGGCAGCCGGTGCCGCTGGCGCTGGACCTCCAGTACCGGAGGACGCGGGAGCCGGTGGAAGGAGCGCCGGCACCGGAGAGCCCGAGACCGGCCGGAGTGGAGCTGGCCTTCGTGCTGAAGGTGGAGGTCGACTCCTTCCTCACGACGAAGCGGGCGGTGTTGGTTCACACGAGGAAGCTGGAGCAGCGAGGCGCGGGGCAGTGGGCGCCGAACATCCGGCTCGCGCGGGAGCAGGTGGACGAGCTGCTCGGCCAGAGCGAGTCCTCGTTCTGCCTGTTCCTGGTTCCGCCTTCGCTGCGAGCCGAGTGCTGGATGGTGCCCGCGCGGCTGGTGCGGGGCCTGATGGATGCACAGGACTCGCTCTCGACGGTGTCGCGGGAGGGCGCACAGCGGGTGGCGCGCTCCCTGGCGCAGTGGATGACCTACGATCTGCTGGGCCTATGGACCGGAGACGACCGGCCCGCCATGATGGAGCGCGCGGAGGGGCGCTCGGAGCGGTGCCCGGATTTCATCGTGGAGGTCTCCATCCGCAAAGGGGGGCGGTAATGGATATCAGTCTGTACCTTCAGCGATTGGGGTACGAGGGGCCGCTGACGCCCACGCGGGAAACCCTGCGGGGGCTGCACGTCAGGCACCTCGAATCCGTTCCCTTCGAGAACCTCGATATTCATAGCCGGCGCCCCATCGTCCTTGATGAAGCTGCCTTCTTCGACAAGGTCGTCCGGGGCCGTCGCGGCGGGTTCTGCTACGAGCTGAACGGCCTGTTCGCCGTGCTCCTGCGCACCCTCGGCTTCCGGGTGACGTACCTGTCCGGGCGGGTGTCACCGGACGGGATCCAGTGCTCCGGTCCCGAGTTCGACCACCTCCTCCTGGAGGTCGCTCTCGATGAGGGAGTGTGGCTCGTGGACGTGGGCTTCGGTGATGGCTTCGCGGAGCCGCTTCCCCTCGTTCCAGGGCAGTGGGCCTCGGGTGGACAGATGTTCCGCCTGGAGCAGCGCGGGAGCGATTGGCTGCTCTGGCAGGAAGAACCAGGAGGGGCGCGGAAGCTCCTCTATGCGTTCTCGCGCGTGCCAAGGCGGTTGGAGGAGTTCTCGGAGATGTGCCGGTACCACCAGACCTCACCCGACTCGTTCTTCCTCAAGAACACGCTCTGCTCGCTCAAGACCGCCAAGGGGCGGGTGACGCTGAGCGGAAGTCGGCTCATCCTCACGGAGGCGGGACAGCGCGAGGTGCGGATGCTCGGCACGGCGGAGGATGTCGAGCGGGCCCTGCTCGAGCACTTCGGAATCCCTCGCGGAGCCCTCGTTTCATCAGGCGGGCCGCCAGGTCTCCCAGGTGGTCTCCAGGCCGCCAGCTGAGTCCCGGGTGCTACTCACCACCAGGAAGGTTCCGCCGCCCACTTCCACGACCCGGTGCCCCGAGCGTGGCACGGCAAGTGAGGGGCCGGGGGCCCACTCGCCTCGGACGGGATCCCAGATCTCCACCGACCCCGTGTTCTCGAACGAGCCGGTGAGCCCTCCAGAGACCGCGGCGCGCCCATCGGGGAGCGCTGTCAGGGTGAATCCGGAGCGCGGGAGCGCGAGCTCGCCGGTCGGGCTCCAGCTCTCGGTTCGGGGATCCCACACCTCGGCGGAGGTCAGGGGCTGGCCTTCGTGCCACCCGCCCACGACGAGGATGCGCCCGTCTGAGAGCGTGACTCCCTGAGCCTCATCCCGTGACTGCGTCAGGGGGCTCGCCGTCCGCCATGAGAGGCTTTCGCGTTCCCAGATCTCCGTCGCCTGGTCGAGGGGTGGGGCGTAGTGGACTCCGTCGATGATGGCGAAGCCGAAGCCGTTGTCCCGGCCTCCCGCGATGACCACGCGGTTTCCACTCACGCACACGGGTCCCGTGTGGAAGAGCCGCACGGTTTGACCCGCGGGCTCCCAGGCGCTCGCACCGGGCCGCAGCAGCTCCGCCCGTGTTCCTCGCTCCATGTCGTCGTCGAAGTCGGAGCCCAGCACCAGCACCGCGCCATCTGGGAGGAGACGGGCGATGGGCCCGCTGCGTGCCACGAGGAGCGGAGGACCCTCATGGAAACGCCGGTCTCCCGGTTCCCAGAAGAGCGTGGTTTTCATCTCCACGACTTCGGCCTGGCGTCCCCCCATGAGCAGCACGCGCCCGTCCGGAAGGCGGACCGCGGCATGGTCGGTCATGGGCCGGGGCAGGGGCGGCAGCTCGAGCCACTCCCGCTTCGAGGCGTCCCAGAACGCCGCGAAAGCGGAAGGCCGGTTCACGGCACCGATCCCATCCGGATGCCACGCCCCTCCGCCCGCGAGGAGCGCGCCGCCAGGAACCGCCACCAGGCTGAAGTCCTCGAGCCAGATGCCTGGATGGGGGACTCTTCCAGAAGAGGAGGACTCGGATGGGGACATTCCCCCATCCTCCATCACCCACGGGTCTTTCGGCTACACGGGCGGTGACGTGCGCCCGTGCTCGCCGATGCGCGTGCCTCAGTCCTGTGCGCGCTCGTACTGCGGCGGCCACGCTACCTTCGCGTGGAGCTCGCGTGCCGCGTGCAGGGGCCAGTACGGGTCTCGTAGCAACTCGCGCGCGAGGATGACCAGGTCCGCCTGCTCCGTGCGCACGATGTGGTCCGCCTGGAGCGCGGCGCGGATGAAGCCCACGGCGCCCGTGGCGATGCCGGCCTCCTTGCGGATGCGCTCGGCGAAGGGCGTCTGATAGCCGGGCCCGGCGGGAATCTTCACCCCGGGCACCAGGGCTCCCGAGGAGCAGTCGATGAGATCCGCGCCGTCCTGCTTCAGCAGCTTCGCGAGGGCCACGGACTCATCGAGGTTCCAGCCCCCCTCGGCCCAGTCCGTGGCGGAGATGCGCACGAAGAGGGGCAGGTCCTCGGGCCACTTCTTGCGCACCGCCTGCACCACCTCGCGGGTGAGCCGCACGCGGTTCTCGAACGAGCCGCCGTAGCGGTCCGTGCGCTGATTGGACAGCGGCGAGAGGAACTCGTGCAGCAGGTAGCCGTGCGCGGCGTGGATCTCCACCTGGCGGAAGCCCGCGGCCCGCGCGCGCTCGGTGGCGTCGACGAAGGCGCGGATGACGCGCTGGATGCCCGCTTCATCGAGCGCCTCCGGCACCGTGTGCTCCGGGTCGAACGGGATGGGGCTCGGCCCGACGGGCTTCCATCCGTTCTTCGCGGTGGGCGCGATGGGCGCACCGCCCTCCCAGGGACGCGCCGTGGACGCCTTGCGCCCCGCGTGCGCGAGCTGGATGCCGGCCACGGACCCGTGCTCGTGGATGAACCGGGTGATCCGCTCGAGCGGTGCGATGTGCTCGTCCTTCCAGAGCCCGAGGTCCTGCGGCGAGATGCGGCCGATGGCCTCGACCGCCGTGGCCTCGAAGATGATGAGCCCCGCGCCTCCGACGGCCCGGGTGCCCAGGTGGACGAAGTGCCAGTCGTTGGCGAAGCCGTCTTCGCTCGAGTACTGGCACATCGGTGACACGACGATGCGGTTCTTCAGGGTCACCCCGCGCAGTTGTATCGGGGTGAACAGCACACTGGCCATGGAGATCCTCCAGCAGGTCGACGTCGGACCGGGATGACCCGGCTCGGGTTTCGACATACCGGGATGCCCGGGCCATGTCCCTGGTTTCTCTCGCGCTCCGTATCGCCGGAGACACCCGGCGCGGAGGCTCACGCCGTGACGTGCTTGAACAGCTTGCCCGCCATCAGGAGGGCCAGCCCGCCCAGCAGCACCGGGATGGCATTGAGCTCGATGGCGAAGCCCAGGGTGGTCAGGTCGGCCAGCTTGCCGATGGCGGTGGGCGAGATGGCGTCCCCCAGCATGTGGATGAACAGCACGTTCAATCCCATGGCGAAGGCGCGGAAGGCGGGCGGCACGCCGTTGACGATGGCCGCGTTGATGGGGCCGCTGTTGAGGAAGATGAGGAACTGCGCCAGGAAGATGATGGCGAACATGGGCCCGAGCGCGTGCACCTTCACCGCCAGGAACATGAGCGGCGCGGCGAGCACCAGCCCCACCCCCGACATGCGCAGGCCGCCGCCCTGCATCCGCCGGTCCATCTTGTCGCCCAGCCAGCCACCGGCCATCGTCCCGAGCAGGCCCGCCAGGGCGGTGACGGCACCGGAGAGGAAGCCCGCCTTGTCCGCGGCCAATCCGCGCTCATTGACGAGGAAGGAGGGCAGCCAGAACGCGAGCCCGCCGATGGCGAACGTCATCAGCGTGTAGCCCGTCGTGGTCCACCAGAAGGGGGTATTGCGAGCCAGTCCCTTCAGGCCCACGAGGAAGGGCAGCTTCGCCTGGGCCTCGGGCCCATCCATGGCCCCGCGCTCGGGCTCGGGCATGAAGAAGGCCATCGCGCCCAGCACCAGGCCCGGCGCACCGCCCACGAAGAAGGCCACGTGCCACGAGTAGGCCTCGCTCAGCCACCCGCCCAGCCCGTAGCCCGCCGCCGCTCCCACGGGAATGGCGATGTAGAAGAAGGACAGCACCCGCGTGCGCTGCTCGCGCGGGAAGAGGTCGGAGATGATGGACGGGGCCACCGCGCCGTACCCCGCCTCGCCGATGCCCACGCAGGCCCGCGCCACCATCAGCATGGCGAAGGTGGTCGCCAGCCCCGAGGCCCCCGTGGCCAGGCTCCACAGCACCACGCCCGCGGCCACCAGCCAGCGGCGCTGGATCCGGTCTCCCAGGAACCCGCCCAGCGGCGAGGCCAGCATGAAGACGATGATGAAGAAGCTGCCCAGCATGCCCGACTGGGTGTTGTTGAGCTGGAAGTCCTTCTGGATGTACGGCAGGGCGACCGTGACGATGTACCGGTCGAGGTAGTTGACCAGGTTGATGAGGGAGAGGATGAGCAGCGCGTAGTAGCTCGTGCGCGCGGCGGTGGGGGCGGAAGCGTTGGGCGCGGCCACGGCGGAGGGGGTGCTCATGAACGGGTGGCTCCGAAGCGGTGCGCGAGCAGGCCCCAGCGCAGGCCGCGATCGCTCACGAGGCAGCGCTCGAGCCCGAGCGCGCGCACGCCCTCGAGCAGGATGAGGGCTCCGGCGGGAATCACGTCCGCGCGCTTGGGCTGAAGGCCGGGCAGGGCCTGGCGCTCGGCCAGGGGCAACCGGCACAGCTTGTCCGCGAGGGCCTCCAGCTCGGCGCGTGTGAGGGTGCCGCCGTGCACGCGCGCGGAGTCATACGGGTCGATGGCGTGCTGGAGGGTGAAGAGCGTCGTCACCGTGCCGGCGATGCCCACCAGCCGTGCGCCCGGAGGGCAGGGGGGCAGCGCGGAGAACGTCTCGCGCAGGTGCGCCTCCACGCGGGCCCGGTCCTCGGCCGTCAGCGGATCCGTGCGCACGTAGCGCTCGGTCATGCGCACCGAGCCCACGTCGAAGCTGTGCCGGAAGGCCACGCGGCCCTCCGCGTCACCGTAGATGAACTCGGTGGAGCCGCCGCCGATGTCCACCACCACCAGTGGCCCGGCCGCCTCGCGCCCGAAGTCCGCGTACGCCGAGGTGAAGGACAGCTGCGCCTCCAACTCGCCCGAGATGATGTCCACCGTCACCCCGGCGCGGTTCTTCGCCGCCTCGAGGAACTCGGCGCCGTTCTCCGCGTCGCGCGCCGCGCTGGTGGCGGACACGGCGATGGCCTCCGCGCCCAGGCGTCGCGCCTCGCTGGCGAAGTCGGACAGCACCTGGAGTGTGGTCTCCATGCCCTCGGGCGACAGGCGGCGGCTCTTGTCCACGCCGCGGCCCAGGCGGGTGATCTCCGCGCGCTCCTCCACCGCTTGGAAGCGGCCATCGGGCAGGCGGTCGGCGACGAGCAGGAGGACCGAATTGGTCCCCACGTCGATGGTGGCGTAACGAGGCATCCGCCGAGTCTACTCAGCGCGGTGGCGCCTCCAAAGCCTCCGCCAGCCGCTGGGACTCCGGGTGCGGGTCACGGACCGGTGTCATCCCCCCGTGGACCCTGTCTCCGCCCCCTCCACCGGCAACTCCAGGGTGAACGTGGCCCCCTGGCCCGGGCCTGGGCTGGTGCAGGTGAGCCGGCCCTTCATCTCCGTGGCGGTCAGGGCACTGATGTGCAGCCCGAAGCCGTGGCCGGTCTTCTTGGTGGTGAAGCCCAGGGTGAACATGCGCGGGAGGTGCTCCGGAGCGATGCCCTGGCCGTTGTCCGCCACCTGGATGAGCAGGTTCCTGCCCTCGGGCGAGGGCTGGACGCGGATGGTGAGCCGCTTGTCCCGCTGCCCGCTGTCGAGCAGCGCTTGCCGGGCGTTGCTCAGCAGGTTGACGAGGATCTGCAGGAGCTTGTGCCGGTCGACGAGGATGGGGGCGACCTGGGCGTAGTCGCGCTCGATGGCGATGCCCAGTCGCTCGAAGGAGATGGCGTGCAGGCGCAGCGCCTCGTCGATGAGCTGGGGAATGGAGAGCTGCTCCTGGCTCCCGGCGACGCGCGCGTTCTTCTGCTGCATGCCGATGATGGACTTGATGTGCTCGATGCTCTGGCTCAAGGAGCGCACCTCCTGGCTCATCGCGTCGCGCTCTTCCTGCAACTGCTGGGACAGGGCGAAGAGGTAGGCGGGCAGCTTCTGTCCCTGGGGGTCGGTGGTGAGGAAGGTGCCCAGCTCCGTGGCGTGCTCGCGCATCAGGCTGGTGGCCTTGGCCAGGCCGGCGACATGCGACTTGCGCAACTGGTCCGCCAGCACTCCGGTGGAGACGTTGACGCTGTTGAGGGTGTTGCCCACATTGTGGAGCACCCCGGTGGCGAGCTCCGCCATGCCCGCCTGGCGGGAGACGTCCATCAGGGTGCGGTGCATCTCGCCCATGCGCGACTCGGCCTCCTTCCGGGCGGTGATGTCGCGGGAGACGATCGTCACGCCGGTGATCCGGCCGCCCGCGCCGCGGATGGGGCTGAGGCGGATGTCCATCACGTAATGCTCGGGGCCCGCTCTGTATGTCTCTTCGAACCTCATGTGCTGACCGGAAAAGGCCTGGGCGATGCGCTGCTCCCAGAACTGGACGTTCTCCGGCGACATGGGGACGGCGAGGGGCTGCCCCAGGACGAGATCCCGGCCGTAGCGCTTGCGGTACATCTCCCTCAAGGCCGGGTTGGCGGTGAGCAGCCGCCCCTGCAGATCGATCGAGGACATCATGTCGTCGGTGCTCTCGAAGACGCTGGACAGCTTGCCTTCACTGTCGCGCAGCTCATCGATCGTGCGCTCGAGCTTCGCCTGGGCCTCGTCCCTCTCGGTGCCGTTGAGCGAGCTCAGCGCCCAGCCACCCAGCAGGCAGAAGGAGGCGAGGATGTGCATCGGCCAGTAGAACGGGTCCGGTGGCGAGCTACCCCCGAGGCTGACTTCCACATGGTGGAGCGGACGGAGGAGCCCCACTCCCAGGATGAGGAGGAGCGTGATGAACAGCCCTCGGCGAGGCCCGAGCAGGTACACCGAGAGCGCGGCCAGCATCATGTGCACGGCGTGCGTGCTGGCGTAGGTCGCGCCGCCGAGGCTGAAGGCGCCGGCGATGAACGCCGCCGACATGCCCAGGCACAGGAGCGTCGCGGGGGGCGACAGAGAGGTGGCCCTGCGTATCACCACCAGGGTTCCCAGATAGAACAGCACCATCACCGAACCGATGGAGATGCTGGCCGCCGAGTGGGGAGTCACCAGCAGGAACAGCAGGGTCAACAGGGTCAGGATGCAGGTCGCCGCCGTCATCACCCGGGAACGGGCATGCACCGGGGGAGACGCCTGCAGTTCCTCCGAGAGGAGCGAGTCCAGCCGTGCCGCCAGCCACGAGGACAGCCCTCGGCGTGGCCCCTCACGCTTTATGGATTCTCTCGCCATGTGGGGTGAATGCGCCCGCCGGGGGATCCTTGGAGTGACAACCTTATCCCCCTGCGGCCCTTGAGTTCCATGGCACCCGGGGCGCTGATGTGCGGCCCGAAGCAGTTGCCGGTCAGCGCAGCAGCGCCTCCAGGGCGTCGGCCAGCCGCTGGTACTCCGCCCGCGAGTTGTAGAGCTGGGCGGACACGCGCACATGCCGGTGGGGTGGCCGGGGCCAGGGAGTGATGGGCACCTCGATGCCGTACTCGAAGAGGAGCCGGTCCTGGAGTGGGTCCAACCCGAGCGCCGAGGGCACTGCCGGGAAGCCGTCGGGCAGGCCCACGGTGGCCATGGCGCCCACTATGTCCTCGGTGCAGTGGGGGGCCACCCCGAGCCGCTGGCACAGGATGGCGCGTGCCTCCAGCGCCTTGGCCCGGTTGGAGGCCATCACCTCGGGCCAGCCGCCGGGCAGCATCCCGCCCATCACCTCCAGCGCCTTGGGCACGCAGAGGTACGGGGTGGGATCGTCCGTGCCGAGCCAGTCGAAGTCGAGGCGGAACCGTGAGCGGTCCTCGCGCCGCGAGTTGTACCCGTGACTGATGACGACGGGGCGGATGCCCGGCTGGAGATCTCTCCGCACGTAGAGGAAGGCCGCCCCCTTGGGCGCGCACATCCACTTGTGGCAGTTGCCCGTGTAGTACGCGGCGCCCAGCTGGCGCAGGGAGAGGGGCACCTGCCCGGGCCCGTGGGCTCCGTCCACGAGCGTCTCCACGCCTCGCTCGCGCAGCGCGCGGATGAGGTCCGCCACCGGGAGCACCAGTGCCGTCTGGCTGGTGATGTGGTCGATGAGCAGCAGCCGGGTGCGCCCGGTGACGTGGGCGAGCACCGTGTCCACCACCGCCTGGGCCGAGGTCACGGGCCAGGGCAGCTTCGCCACCACCACCTTCACGCCCCAGCGGCTGGCCACGAAGTCGAGCGCGTTCCTGGAGGCGTTGTACTCGTGGTCCGTGGTGAGCAGCTCGTCGCCAGGGTCGAAGCGCAGCGACTTCAGCACGGTGTTGACGCCCGTGGTGGCGTTGTTGACGAAGGCCAGGTCGTCCGGGTCCGCGTCCAGGAAGGTCCCGAGCGCCCCTCGGGCCGCGTCCGACAGGGCCTCGAGCTCCCGGTGGAGGAAGCGCACCGGCTCGGCCTCCATGCGGGCTCGCAGCCGGGACTGCTCCTCCAGCACCGCCGTGGGGCAGGCGCCAAAGGAGCCGTGGTTGAGGAAGGTCACCTCGGGGTCGAGCGACCACTGGGTGCGGAAGAGGGGCGCGTCCATGGTGGGCGAAATGTAGACCCTCACCCCGGCCCTCTCCCAGGGGGAGAGGGAGGGCGCACCCGGTGCTTCTCTACTTCATGGTGGCTAGCGGCTCGGACTGGACGCAGAGCTTGATGCTGGTGCAACTCCCGGCTCCGCGGCTCCAGCAGTCCTGGTTCGTATCGCAACGCGAGCAGTCCAGGTAGCAGTAGCCTCCCGCCAGGCTGCTTCCGGTGCTCTGGCTCTCCGACTGCTCGGCATGGGAATCCTGCGCTTCTCCTTCCTCGACACTGGCGACGCTGCAGACATTGGCCGAAGAGGCATTGCGCTCATCGTCCGCCGCGGATGCGGCGGCCGGGAGCCACGCGGCAACGAATGCCATGGCGGACACGCAGGAGACCACGAGCTTCGACGTCATCTTCATGCCGACTCCTTCGCTACTGGTGAAAGGGGGGCACAGCATGCGTGACGTTAGTGCAGGGCAAACGGCCGGAGCCAGCACGGTTTCCGAATACCCTCACCCCAGCCCTCTCCCGGAGGGAGAGGGGGGGGTACTTCCGCGTCCTCGCTAGTTCAGGGTGGCCAGTGGCTCGGACTGGACGCAGGCCGGAATGCTGGCGCAACTCCCGGCTCCGCGGCTCCAGCAGTCCTTGCTTGTCGAACACTGCGAACAGTCCAGGGTGCAGAAGCCAGACGTCGGGCCGATTCCGCTTTCCTGCTCCACATGGGCCTCCCTCGCTTCGGTCCGGGTGCCCTCCTCGACACTGGCGGCGCTGCAGACGTTGGTCTGGGTGGCGTTTCGCTCACCGTCCGCCGCGGACGCGGCGACCGGGAGCCACGCGGCAACGAATGCCATGGCGGACACGCAGGAGACCACGAGCTTCGACGTCATCTTCATGCCGACTCCTTCGCTGACTGGTGAAAGGGGGCACAGCATGCGTGACGTTAGTTCAGGGTAAACGGCTGGAGCCAGCTTTGGTTCCGAATACCCTCACCCCAACCCTCTCCCAGAGGGAGAGGGAGGGATTTTGGTCTCAGCGGCCCCAGTCGGGCGTGGTGATCGCGGACTTGTCCTGCGCTGGCAGCGCCACCTGGTTGTTTCCGTCCGCCGTCATGACGAAGAGCTTCGACCCTCCGTTGCGCGTGGAGGTGAACAGGATCAGCCTCCCATTGGGCGAGAAACTCGGCTCCTCGTTGTTCGCCTGATCCTGCGTGAGGCGGGTGATCTTCCCGTTCTCCACGTTGACCGTGAAGAGATCGAAGGCGTTGCGCTCGTCGCGTGCCGTGAAGGTGATCAGATCTCCCCGGGGCGACCAGTCCGGCGTCTGGTTGTAGTTGCCCTGGAAGGTGAGCCGGCGCACCGCCGAGCCGTCCGCGTTCATCACGTACACCTGCGGCGAGCCGCCCCGGTTGGACACGAACGCCAGCCGCTTGCCGTCCGGTGACCACGCGGGGCTGGTGTTGATGCCGAAGCGCGTGTCGGTGAGCTGCTTCGCGTTGTCCCCATCCGCCTCCGCCACCCAGATCTGCGCGCTCTCCCCATCGGCCAGCGCGTACGCGATGCGCTTGCCGTCCGGCGAGAAGGCGATGCCCGTGGCCATCTGCCCCTCGGACGTCTTGATGCGCACCGTGTCGCCGTCCGGCTTCTGGATGTACAGGTCCGGCTTGCCCTGCTGGTACGAGGTGTAGCCCACCGACCCGTCCGGCCCGAGCGTCGGCAGCACGTTGATGCCACCGCGCGTCACCTGCTTCGCGTTGCGCCCGTCCCAGTCCGCCACCCACACGTCCCGGTTGGCGCCACTCTTGCGCACGTAGGTGATGCGCGAGAGGAACGGGCTCGGCTCGCGGGTGTAGTGGCGGTAGATGGCGTCCGCGACCTTGTGGGCCAGCAGGCTCGGCTGCGCGGCGGGCGCGCTCTGGGCCGTCTTGAACTCCTCGCGGCCGCTGCCCACGCTGAACACGCGCGCCTCGGCCTTCAGCTCGCCGCCGTCCCGGGCCAGCGAGTACTTCACCAGCGACTCGGCGCCCACGTCCGCCCAGCGCGAGAAGTTGATGCTGCCCGCCACCATGCCTTCCTTCGGGTCCGCCAGGAAGCTGGCCCGGTCCAGCACCTGGAAGAGGCCGGAGGCGCGCAGGTCGTACATGAGCGCCTCGTCCACGTCCTGGGCGGGCTCTTTGCCCGTTTCGCCCTGCACCAGTGGCGGGGTGACGGCCAGGGGCAGCGGCCGGAAGTTGGCGCCGGAGATCTGGATGACGGGCGCCTGGGCGAGCGCCGCCAGCGGCAGGAGGACGAGCGAGAGGAGAAGGGCTTTCACGTTCACGGGCTGAACTCCAGGTTGATGCCGTTCTTCTGCAGCGAGTCCCGCAGATGGTCGGGAGGAGGGGAGAAGGGAGAGGCCTTCTTCACCGCGGCCACCACGGCCGAGTCGAAGAGGGTGTTGCCGCTGGTCTTGGTCAGCCGGGCCTCGATGACCTCGCCGGTGCGGCTCAGGCGCATGAAGACCAGGGCCCTGAGGCGCATGCGCTCGTCCTCGGGGATGGTGTCCGCAACGTTGTAGTTGCGGGTCACCTGAGACGTCAGCAGGCCGAAGTAGCGCTCGCCCTCGGCGGTGGCGGAGTCGCCGTTCGGATCGCCGTCCTCGGCACCCTCCGGATCCTCCTCCTGCTTCGAGGGCTTTGCGAGCTTGTCGAAGGCGCCGAAGAGCCGGTTGCGCCGGTCCTCGCCCTGGGTCTCCCCCTTCTGGGGCGCGGGCTTGGGGGCGGGCTCCGGCTTCATCCCGGGCACGGGCACTGCCACCTTGGCCGGCTCGGGCGCGGCGGGTGTGGGCGCGGCGGGGGACTCCACCTTCTTGGGTGGGGGCGGACGCGGCTGCTCCTTGCGAGGCAGCAACTTCTCGTCACGCGGCTTGCCCAGGCGCACCAGCGTGGCGCGGATGGGCTTCTGGTCCAGCTGCACCCGGGGGCCCGAGAAGAAGGTGGCGTACAGCCCCATGGCGAGCAGCACCACCGCATGGGCCACGAGCGACACGACGATGAAACGTCCCAGGCGCGAGCGCCTCGGGACGAGCAGGCTGTACTGATTGGCCGGGTGCATGGGCTAGCGCCGTGCCTCCTTCTTGCCCTTGTTGGACGTTCGTCCCCCGGCCCCGGGGTCCGTGATCATCCCCACGTTGGTGATGCCGGCGCGCTGCGCGGCGGCCATGACGTCCACCACCACGCCGTAGGGCACGTCCCGGTCCGCGTGCAGGTACAGCTCCTTGTCCGCCTGCGCCTTGGCGTTGCTGGCCAGCTTCTTCTCCAGCTCGTCCACCGGTACCTCGGCCTCGCCGATGTAGATGCGCCGCTGGGCGTCGATGGACAGCACCAGCTTCTTCTCGGCGGCCTCCACCGGGGCGGCCTTCGCCTCCGGCAGGTTCACCTTGACGCCCTGCTGGATGAGGGGCGCCGTCACCATGAAGATGATGAGCAGCACCAGCATCACGTCCACCATGGGCGTGACGTTGATCTCGCTCATGGTGACGCGGCCACCCCCGCGATTGGAGCCCATGCCCATGGCGTGCGTCTCCTAGCGGAAGAAGTGCCGCTTGATGATGTTGAGGAAGTCCGCGGAGAAGTTGGCCATCTCCGTGTCGAACACCTTGATGCGGCTGATGAACGAGTTGTAGGCGACCACCGCGGGAATGGCCGCGAACAGGCCGGCCGCCGTGGCGAAGAGCGCGTTGCCCACCGGCGCCGCCACCGTGGCCAGCGTGGCGTTGCCCTGCTCGGCAATGGAGTTGAAGGCGTTCAGGATGCCGATGACCGTGCCGAACAGGCCCACGAACGGGGACGCCGCGCCCACCGTGCCCAGGAACGACACCCGGGACTCCAGGTCCGTGAGCTGGGTGGTGGACGCCCGGTTGAGCGCCCGCTCCACGTTCTCGATACCGCCGAGCCGCTCGGCCATCGCTCCCTCGGCCCCTTCCTTGGCCTGGGCCAGCTTGCTCAGCTCCTCGTAACCGGCGCAGAACACCTTGGACAGGGGCGAGCCATCGAGCTTCTGGGCGTCCTGGTAGATGGCCTCCAGGCGGGAGGACTTCCAGAAGGTATCCAGGAAGGCCAGGGACTGGGTCCGGGCGCGCGACAACTGGGTGTGCTTGAGTGCGATGAGCGCCCAGGACGCCACCGAGACGACCATCAGCAGGCCCAGCACGCCCAGCTCCAGGAGGGAGGCGTCACGGAGGATCTGCAGGTAGTTCATGGCGCCGAGCGCCAGGGGGAAACGGGGCATCAACATGGGGGTCTGGCCGTAACACCTGGGTTGGGGGTGGTCAAACAAACCCGGAGGGGAGGGGGGTTGTCTGGCTGCTGACGCAGAGGATTGAATAATTCCCGAGAGGCGGCGTCCGAGGGTCTGTGTGACGGGCCGCATGCCTGTCCCCCCTACCCCGAACCCACCCTTTCGAGGGCACCCCATGAACGCCAGACTCCTCGCGGCATTCCTCTGTCTCACCGTCGCCGGTACGGGCTGCGTCTTCGTCGACCACGACGATGACGACTGCTGCAACGTCCCCCAGGGCCATCCGGGTGACGTCACCTTCCTGTGGACCTTCGCCAGCGCGGGCGCGGGCCGGTGCGCGGACACGCCGGACGTCAAGAAGGTCCGCATCTCCATCCCCGGCGAGACGCTCATCAACGGGGGCATCTACGCGTGCAACACCGCGGGCGTGGACGGCATCGTCCTGCACGACTTCGTGCCCGGCAACTACAGCTACAGGATCGAGGCCCTCAGCTACACCGACCAGGTCCTCTACCAGTCCAATGGCTCCTTCACGGTGAACGGGGACGTACGGATCAACACCAACCTCACCCCGAATGGCAGCCCTGGCTCCTTCGCGTACATCTCCTGGTCCTTCGAGGGCAACATCTCCAGCCAGAACCCCACCTGCTACCAGGCCGGTGTGACGCACGTGGATGCGCGCATCGACAATGGCCCGTGGGAGCGCTTCTCGTGCGCGGAAGGCATGGGCGGCGCACAGGTCCAGTCGCCCTTCCTGGCGCCCGGCCTGCACACCATCGAGTTCGTCGGCGTGCGTGTCACCAACGCGGGCGAGGAGCCTTTCTACCATCGCACGGGCACGCTGACCACGCAGGCCGGTAGCCCCATCTCGGTCTCGTACGGCCTCTGGGCGGTGGGTGGTCTGTCGCTGCGGTGGGAGCTCATCGACGGCTCCGTCTCCAAGACCTGCGCCCAGTCGGGCGTCACGCAGGTGACGATCCACCTCTATGACGAGACGCGGCAGCAGTACGTCTACGGCGATGTCGGTGACGTGCACCCGTGCAACGGAGCCCCCATCATCTACCACTTCCTGCGGCCCGGGAATTACACGATCTTCATGGATGGCACGGGTCCTGGAGGCATCGTCTACACCAACCGGTACACCAGCCCGCCCACGCGGACGGTGACGGCCTTCGAGCAGGAGACGGAGGGAGAGGCCTACACCCTCTTCCTGCCGCGCCGGTACTGAGCAGCGGGCAGCTCGACTGCCTTCCGGAGGGCCGGGGCATCCGCCTCGGCCCTCCTTGCTTTTCGAGCGGGCGCCTGGCGTTGGCATCAATCGTGATAGGGAGGCCGGGTATGCGGCAGAACAGCCACGGTCCCATCGGGGTTTTCGATTCAGGCGTCGGAGGGCTCACCGTCCTCAAGTCGCTGATGTCCCACCTCCCACACGAGAGCACACTGTACCTGGGCGACACCGCGCGGGTGCCCTACGGCACGAAGTCCGGCGAGGTGGTGACGCGCTACTCCTTGAAGAACGCGGAGTTCCTGCTGGAGCGCGGCATCAAGCTGTTGGTGGTGGCGTGCAACACGGCCTCGGCGGTGGCGCTGCCGGCGCTGTCGGCGGCGCTGCCGGTACCGGTGGTGGGGGTGATTGCTCCGGGCGCGAGGGCCGCACTGCGGCGGACGCGTGGGGGCGGGGTGGGCGTCATCGGGACGCCGGGCACCATCCGCTCCGGGGCCTACCAGCGCGAGCTGGAGGCGGCGGCGGGGCCAGAAGGGGTGCGGGTGAAGGCGAGGGCGTGCCCGCTCTTCGTGCCGCTGGCGGAGGAGGGCTGGCTGGCGGGAGACGTGCCCCAACTGGTGGCGCGCGAGTACCTGGCGGACTTCGCCCGGAGCGGTGTGGACACCCTGGTGTTGGGCTGCACCCACTACCCGCTGCTCAGGGACGTCATCGCCGCGGCCGTGGGGCCACAGGTGTCCCTGGTGGACTCGGCCGAGGCCACCGCCGAGGTGGTGACGGAGCTGCTCACGGAGCAGGGGCTGCTGGCGGCGGCGGGCGATCCGCCTACGCACCATTACTTCGTCACGGACGTGCCGGAGCGCTTCGTGGAGGTGGGGGCGCGCTTCCTGGGGCGTCCCATCCACTCCGCGGAGCAGGTGGACCTGTCCTTCTGAGTCGGCCCTGGGGCCCTGGCTTCATTTCGCCGGGGACCCGCTCCGCAGCAGCTTGCGCAGGGTGGCGCGTGTCAGCGACGCCAGGTTGTCGGGAGTGAACCGGAACCAGAAGCCGACGTAGCTTCCGTTGGTCCGGAACTCCGGATTGACGGCGGCATAGGCCCTGGCCGCGGGTCTCTCGAAGTAGTCCGCCGGGTAGCGGCCCAGCGTCTCGGGCGTCATGAAGATGTCCACGAAGAAGAGCCCGCGTTCCTCGTCGACACGGAAGTGGCTCTCCTCGGCCAGGGAGAGGAAGACCTCCCGGAGGGCGCGCGTCTCACCGGTCCGCGCTTGGGGCTCGAAGAGGTGGTACCGGGCCAGGGCCTCGGTGATGGACACGAAGCCGAACAGGCTGGCGATGGACAGGCGGTAGTGCCGGCTCCGTGGATGCCGCAGCTTGTCCTGCAGGTAGAACGTCAGGCCGGAGAGCAGGTGCAGGCCGCGATTGCGGAACTCGGGCAGGATTCGCAGCTTGCCTCCGAGGATGACGCGGCCCCCGGGCAGCGCGATGGGCGCCGTCCGCCAGAACTGGAAGCCGATGATCTTCCCCGTATCCGCGCGGCGGAAGACGTGGACGAGATCATTGGCCTGGGCGTGCACGCGGAAGTGCTCCAGGTCCTCGGCCATCAAGACGTTGGCGACCGCGTGCAGCTCCCGGGTGAGCCCATCCGAGAGCGCCTCCCGCCGCACGGTCTCCATCTGGACCGCGGGGGTGTGTCTGGAGAGACGCAGCAGGTGGTGGAGCATGGGCGCGGACCGGGCGGTGGGACCGGCACGCTACCCGTTCGACTCCACATAGGGGAGGTCCAACGTGAAGGTGGCTCCGTGCCCGGGTCCTTTGCTGTGGACGGTCAGCGAGCCCCCCAGCTCCTGCGCCGCCAGGGCGCTGGAGTGCAGACCGAAGCCATGCCCCTCATCCCGGGTGGTGAAGCCGTACTGGAAGATGCGGGTGAGCATCTCCGGCGCGATGCCCATGCCGTTGTCGTGGACCTCGATGCGGACGCGGTCGGTGCCGGCGCGCTCCATCTTCACGGACAGGAGCCGCTCGGCGGGGGGAACTCCATCCATGGCGTACTTGGCGTTGCTCACCAGGTTGACCAGGATCATCAGCGTCTTGTGCTTGTCGGTGAGCACCGGAGGCAGGGCCTCCAGGTTGCGCGCCACCTTCACCTGGTGACGGGTGAGTCCGGCCGCGTTGATGCGCAGCGCGTCCTCCACCAGCTCCGTCAGCTGGACGGGCTCGTGCAGCCGGGGCGTGCGCGCGTAGTTCTGCTGCACCTTGACGATGTCGCCGACGTGCTCGGTGTAGCGCCCCACGTCGTCGAGCAGCTCGACGAGCTCCTCGCGCTCATCGAGCAGGTTCTGTCCCAGCTTGCCCAGGAAGGGAATCACGTTGCGCCCGCGCTCGTCCTGGGTGAGGAAGGTTCCGACGTCGGACTGGCGCTCCTGGAGCATGTGGGCGACACGGCCCACGTGCTCCAGGCGCATGCCCACCATGCGCTCCTTGGCGAGCTGGGCGGAGGTGTAGACGCTGTTGAGCACGTTGCCCACGTTGTGCAGCACGTTGGTGGCGATCTCCGCCATGCCGGCGCGGCGGGCCGTCTGCACCAACTGCATGTGGACGTCCTTGAGCTCGCGGGTGCGCTCCTCGACGCGCTGCTCGAGTCCCTCGTTGGCCTGACGCAGCTCCGCCTCGCGCCGTTGCACCTGGTCGGCCATGAGCCGGAAGGAGCGGGCCAGCTGTCCCAGCTCGTCGCCACGCGAGGTGTCCAGCTCGACGTGGAACTCACCGGAGGCCACCCGGTCGGTCGCCTGGGTGAAGGTGAGCAGCGGACGGGCGACCTGCCGCTGGAGCACCCAGTACAGGATGACCAGCTCGAGGATGAGCGAGAGCACGCCGAGGAGCAGGACGGTGCGGGCGGCCTGGAGGGCGGGCCGGGTCACCACGCTCTCGGGCAGTACGGTGACGAAGTTCCATCCGGGACCCTCGAGCTGGGCCGTGGCGAGGTACTCGTCATGCCGCGGGAGCTCCAGCACGGTCTCGCCGGGGGGGCGGTTCCTCACCCGCTCGATGATGTCCCGCAGGTGGGCCCGCTCCTCGGACGAGCCGGGCTGTTGCAGGGGCGTCTGTCCGGCGGCGATGGGCTCTCCATCATGGCGGAAGATGACGTTGTACGCGCCGGGCAGGTGGTCGTTGATGGTGCGGGCCATCAACTCCTCGAGGAGCACGTCGTGGCTGAGGGTCGCGACGTGGCGCCCCCCCTTGTCCAGCGGCGTGGAGATCGAGGTCATCGGCTTGTGGCTGAGCGGATCCTCGTAGACGCCGGACCAGCTCGTCACCCTCTTCGGGTTGTTCTGGGGGAGGCTGATGGGGAAGTGGCCGAATTCGGTGATCTGGAAGTCCGGCGGGGCTTCATGGCACCAGGAGGAGCCCTTCGGCCAATAGAGGATGAGTGGCCCCTCGGGCAGTGTGACGTAGGTATTCGTGAAGCGGGTCCCGAAGGCGGGCCCGAACCAGGAAACCACGTCGTACGAGGCGAGGATCAGCCGGCGCATGTCCGGATCCATGTTCACGCCCCGGGGGATGAAGACGGCCGTCATCGTCGCGCTGTCGAAGCCCTCGGCGCGGGTGCGGAGCGAGCCATCGGGCAGCTGGACGAAGAGCCGCTCGAAGCGCGAGCTCACCTCCTCCGGCGTGAGCTCCTGGAACCTCCGCTCCAGGGTGTTCTTGAAGACGACGTGATTGTCCTCCGCCAGGACGAAGATGGCCTGCTCGCGCTGGCCGCGCTCCGCGACATGCCGCTCCAGCTGCCCGAGGGCCTCGGTGCGCAGTGTGTGGAACATGTGCAGGTAGCTGAAGAAGGTCGTCAGCGCGATGATGACCGCGATGCGCACGCCCATGTGGATGAGCGTCGAACGGGCCAGGGGGGCTCGAGAGCTGGGGGATTCAGGCATGTCTGCGTGCCGGCCGGGAGGTCGGCGGTGACGCTCTCGACACGGAACCCGTTCCGGGAATTCCTCGGGGCAACCCGGAGTAGTGGAGGGCTCGACAGGCCGGCCCCCCGGAAACGCGGTGCGTCAGGACGGCCGCGCGGGAGACACCGGCTTGGGCTCCTCGGCCGTGGTGGCCTCGAGCAGCTCCTTGGCGGCCTGGACGACGGGGGGCTCGGCGGCGGCGGTGGCCTCGAAGAGCTCCAGGGCGGCCTCCGTGCCGATGTCATCCTTGCGGGGGATGGCTCCGGTGGCCCACGTGATGAGGCGCTCCATGGTGGGGAAGAAGCCGATCATCGCCAGCGGCTTGTTCATCCAGCCCACGGTGATGCAGTAGTACTTGTTGTAGGGCGCCGTGTGGTGGACCTGATGGTGGGCCGGCGGCAGGATGAGGTGCACGCGCTGCAGGAAGCCGATGAACGCGGGCGGCTCGTCCATGTGCGACCACTTGTGGAACTGGTTGGTCGCCATCACCCAGAAGATCATCGCCCCGAGGAAGGTGGAGACGAACACCCAGCCCGCATTGGAGTGGGGGAGGACCACCGCGAGGATGGCCACGGGGATGGAGACCAGGCAGTTGTTCCCGTTGGTCTCCACGAAGTCGTGGCGGGTGATGGCCTTCTCGTCCACGTGGTGCTCACGGAAGGGCCGGATGAAGGCCTTGCCCAGCACGGGCATCTCCGTGGAGCCCCAGGTGTCGCCCATCCAATGGACGATGCCGGAGACGAAGTCGGCCGCCAGGTAGCCCAGCAGCAGGGCGCTGAGCACCAGCCAGGGACCCGTGTGGGCGCCGCCCCACAGCCGCCAGACGAGGGCCGACTCCAGGCCCACGAAGGTGACGATGCTGGCGATCTCCATGGCGCGGATGGCGGGCGAATAGCCCTGGGCCAACGCCGTGGCGTCCTGCTGGCGCAGCTGGTTCTTGAGCTCGTTCTTCATCGTCGTTTCCCGTCGCGGTTGTTGGCTCCGGCGGCTGCCTTCCCCCCGGTGGCGCGCGCAGTGTACCCGCAGTGGGATTTTCGACGAAGTCGTCTGGTGGACTGTGCAGGTGTCCGGCCTTCCAGCTGGGAGGCCAGCAGGCATTCAGTCACGTCCGGCTGACGCGTTCCTTGTCTCGCCCATCCCCCGCTGGTACGGTTCCGCCCACTCGGGCATGGCGAAAACCTTCGAAAAAGCCGTCACAGGCTTCAACCACAACATCAAGTACAAGGGGAAGGTCTACCACGTCCAGACCGAGGACTCGGGCGTCAACAACCCCCACATCATCACCCATCTGTTCGTGGGCGGTAACATCCTCGCGTCGAAGAAGACGTCGTACGCCGACATCCTCAATGCGGAGAACCTCGCCGAGGTCGTGCGCGAGTTGATGGAGGAGCAGCACAAGGAGATGCTGCGCAACCTCATCAACGGCGTGTACGACGGCTTCGACACGACGGGGGTTCGCCACTACCAGCCGGGCCAGCTCGGCTCGGCCGAGGACGCCGCCGCCACCCGGCTGCAGCCGGGCCAGGTTCCGCCGGTCAGCAAGCCCGCCGCTCCCGCCGTGCCTCCCGCCGCCTACGTCCCCCCGGAGATCGCCGCCGCGCGCGCCTTGAAGGTCGCGCCGAAGATCAACGAGGTGGGCGTGGAGACGCTCTTCGGAGAGGATCTCATCTCCGAGAAGAGCCTGGACGAGGTCATCCTCAGCTACCTGGCGGGCGAGGACAACAACCAGTAGTCCCGGACTTCGGTGGCCGTGCGTTTGCCCTCCGTGAGTCCGGGGGACATGATCGCCCCGCCGATGATCCAGATGTTCCACGTCTACAAGGCGTATCCCGGGGACCCGCCGGTCCTCTCGGACATCAACCTCCACGTGCAGAAGGGCGAGTTCGTCTTCCTCACGGGGCCCTCGGGCGCCGGGAAGACGACGCTCATGAAGCTCATCTTCTGCGCGGAGAAAGCCACCAAGGGGCAGGTGCTCGTGGGCGGGCGCAACATCGCGCGCATCCGCGAGTCGGCCATCCCCTACCTGCGGCGCAACATCGGCGTGGTGTTCCAGGACTTCAAGCTGCTGCCGCACCGGACGGTGGCCGACAACGTGGCCTTCGCCCTGGACGTGCTGGGCGTGCCCCGGGCCCAGGCGCGCGAGCGCGTGGAGCGGATGCTCAAGCTGGTGGGCCTGCGGCACAAGGCGGACTCGATGCCGCTGAAGCTCTCCGGTGGTGAGCAGCAGCGCGTGGTCATCGCCCGGGCGCTCGTCAACGATCCCACCATCCTCCTGGCCGACGAGCCCACCGGCAACCTGGACCCGGCGCTCACGCTGGAGATCATGGACCTGCTCATGGACGTGAACGTGCGGGGCACCACGGTGATGGTGGCCACCCACGACACGAGCCTCATCACCCGCTACCAGAAGCGCACGCTGCGGCTGGAAGGGGGCTTCATCGTGTCGGACGAGGATGGCGTGAAGGCCGCCCGGAGGATGGCGGCGGGATGAGCGCGCTGGCGAAGGCGGCCTACTTCTGGCGCTCGGCGGCCTCGGGCCTGCGGCACGCGCCCTTCATCCACTTCATCGCCGTCATCACCATCGCCATCGCCCTCTTCTCCGCGGGGCTGGCCCAGGCGCTGGGGCGGATGGTGGAGGGGCTCATCGGCTCGCTGGGCGGAGAGGTGCAGGTGACGGTGTACCTGTCCCCCGAGCTGGACGAGGAGGGGGCCACGGTGCTGCGCGAGCGCATGGAGGCCTCCAGCGGAGGCCGGGCCACGCTGGTTCCGCCCCAGGCCGCGCTCGAGCGGTTGAGCCGGGAACTGGGCGACCTGGGCGAGGCGCTGGCGCAGATGCCGGAGAATCCGCTGCCGCCCTCGCTGGAGCTGGAGGTTCCCCAGGAGCGGCGCACCCCCGGCGCGCTGAAGGCGCTGGCGCAGGAGCTGCGCGCGCTGCCCGGAGTCACCGGCGTGGACTACGGCGAGGAGGCGGTGGAGCGGCTCTCGGCCATCTCGAAGGCCCTGCGCTATGGCGGGTGGGTGGCCTTCGCGGTGGTGCTGCTGGCCACGGTGGTCATCGTGTCCGCGACGCTACAGCTCGCCATCTACGCGCGGCGCGGGGAGATCGAAATCCAGAAGCTGGTGGGGGCGACGGATCGCTTCGTCAAGGCGCCCTTCCTCATCGAGGGGCTGTTGCAGGGGCTGCTCGGGGCCGCGGTGGCGCTGGCGGGACTGCTCACCTTCGAGCGGCTGGTGGGACCGGGGCTGGCCTCGCTCTTCTCCTTCCTGGTGGGGCCCGGCGGCATGGTGGCGCTGTTGGATCCGCGCACGGCGCTGCAACTGCTGGCGGCGGGCTGTGGACTGGGGCTGGGTGGAAGCTTCATCGCGGTGGGGCGCTTCCTTCGCGTATGAGCCGGCTCATCCTCCTCTCGCTGCTGCTGTGCGGTGCGGCGGCCCTCGCGCAGGACGAGGCGGCCACGGCGGACGAGGAGTCCCAGCGGGGAGCGGTGCGCGAGAGGCTGGCCACGCAGCGGGCGGCGCTCGCGCTCATCGAGTCCCGCAAGGTGTCCGCGCTGGACGTGTTGGAGATGGTGGAGCAGCGGGCGGCCACCAGCTCACAGCGGGTGAAGACGCTGGAGCGGGACGTGGCCGTCTTCCGCAGGCGGCTGGCCGTGGCCGAGCACGAGGACGCGGTGACGCAGGAGATGCTGCGCGCGCAGATGCGCCGGCTCTCTCCCCGGTTGTGGGGGATGTACCGGCTGATGCGGCGCCGGCCGCTGGAGGTGTTGCTGAGCGCGAAGGACTTCTCCGCCATGGTGTGGCGCTCGCGCGCGCTGCGGGCGACGTTGGAGGAGGACCTGAAGCTGCTGCGCACGGTGCAGCGGGTGGCTCGGCTGCGGCGGCAGGCGGCGGCCGAGCTGCGCCGGTTGCAGGGCTCGCTGGACGTGCGGCTGGGCTTCCTCCGGGAGCAGGCGACGCTGGCGAGGGCGCAGCAGGAGGCGCTGGAGGAGGTGGTGGGCGCCATCAAGGGCGAGGCCGAGCTGGCGCGGCGCATGGTGCGCGAGCTGGAGCTGGCGGACGCGGACCTGACCCGGGTCATCCAGGAGATGAACGAGGGGCCGGCCGCCTCCGGTTTCGGGGCGCTCAAGGGGAAGCTGCCATTCCCCACCTCGGGCACCATCGAGGTGGGCTTCGGCAAGGTGGTGAACCCGCGCTTCAACACCGTCACCGTGCAGAAGGGCGTGGACATCCGCGCCGCCTCGGGCACGCCCGTGAAGGCGGTGGCCGAGGGCACCGTGGCCTACGCGGGGTGGATGCGCGGCTATGGCAACCTGCTCATCCTGGACCACGGCGGCGGCTACCACTCGCTGATGGCGCACCTGGGCACGGTGGTGCCGCAGGTGGGCGCCCGGGTGGCCTCGGGTGACGTAGTGGGCGAGGTGGGGGATACGGGCTCGCTCAAGGGTGCCTACCTCTATTTCGAGATCCGCCGGGCCGGACAGGCAGTGGATCCCGCCCCCTGGCTCTCCTCCGCGCGCTAGTGGAGGGTCCACGAAGTCACTGGCCAGGGTCCGCGAGCCCGTGGATGTCCCCTCTCCCTCTGGGAGAGGGCTAGGGTGAGGGTATTTCGATGCCGCGAGATGATCCGGGGCGAGGAATACAGGAGTGAAGACCCTCACCCCCCGCCCTCTCCCAGAGGGAGAGGGTGCATGCGCAACACGACTCCATCCACGAATTTCGTGAACACTCCAGTAGAACGAGGCTCATGACCGCGACTTCCACTCGTTCCCCCATCCGGGCGGGGCTGATCGGCTATGGCCTGTCCGGTGCGCAGTTCCACGCGCCACTGCTCGCCGCGGAACCCGCCTTCACCCTGGCCGCCGTCGCCTCCCGCCGAGCCCAGGACGTGACTCGCGACTGGCCCGGCGTGCGCGTGCTCTCCCAGGACGAGCTGCTGGCGGACCCGGCGCTGGAGCTGATCATCATCGCCTCGCCCAACGACACGCACGGGGCGCTGGCGGAGCGGGCACTCCTGGCGGGCAAGCACGTGGTCGTGGAGAAGCCCTTCACACTGGATTCGGCCGAGGCCTGGCGCCTGGATGCGCTGGCCCGCGAGCGCGGCCTGTGTCTGACCGTCTTCCACAACCGGCGCTGGGATGGCGACTTCCTGACCGTGCGCCAGTTACTGGAGCAGGGGCGCCTCGGCCGGTTGTTCAGCTTCGAGAGCCACTTCGATCGCTTCCGGCCCCAGGTGAAGCAGCGCTGGAAGGAGGACGACGTCCCCGGCGGTGGCACGCTGTGGGACCTGGGTGCCCATCTGATCGATCAAACCCTGCAGCTGTTCGGTCTGCCCGAGTCCATCAGCGCCGACCTGGGCCGGCAGCGCTCGGGCGCGCGGGCCACGGACTGGTTCCACCTGGTGCTGCGCTATGGCGAGCTGCGCGTCCTCTTGCACTCGGGCTCGGTGGTGCACGATCCCTGGCCACGCTTCGTGTTGCAGGGCGAGGCGGACGCCTGGAGCAAGTACGGGCTCGACCCGCAGGAGGAGCAGCTCAAGGCGGGGCTGCGGCCGGGCCTCGCCGGCTGGGGCCTGGAGCCGGCGGAGCGGTACGGCCGGCTGGGTCGCGGGGGAGCCGTGCCCACCCTCCCGGGCGATTACGGGCACTTCTACCGTCAGCTGGCCCGGGCCATCGCCGGTGAGGGGCCGGTGCCGGTCACGGCGGAGAGCGCCGGCCAGGTCATCCGGGTCATCGAGGCGGCGTTGCGCAGCGACGCGGAGGGGCGGCGCATCCCGCTCGGGGGCTCGCCGGGGTAGGGGGCTCCCTTCGTTCACGATCCGCCAGGGAACCTGTCCTGGACCCGGCGCCCTGGCGGGTGGGCGAGCATTGGATGATGCGGTGCGGCATGAGGGCGGTTAGTTTCCCGGCCGTGGATCTCATTTCAGGACTACAGGAAGTCACCCGGCGCATGCTGGTGGCGCGCGGGGTGCGGTCGGAGATGGTGGACGTGGGCGGACAGCGCCTCCACCACTACGAGCTGAAGGGAAGCGGCAAGGGACCGACGATCGTCCTGGTGCACGGGCTGGGCGGGACGGCCAACGGCTTCGCGCGCGTCTTCTTCGGACTGGCGAAGCGCTTCGAGCGGGTGCTGGCGGTGGATCTGCCGGGGCACGGCTTCTCGCCGGAGTACTGCCTGGGCCCCACGTGCGTGCGCGGACAGTACGGCATGCTGGTGGAGTACCTCCGGAAGGTGGTGGGCGGGCCGTCGTTCGTGGTGGGCAACTCGCTGGGCGGGGCCATGTCGGTACAGCTGGCGGCGGAGCACCCGGAGCTGGTGTGCGCGCTGGGGCTGGTGGCGCCGGCGGGCGCGGACGTGGGCCACGAGCTCATCCGCGAGGTGCTGGAGTCCATGGACGTGCGCACCGCCGAGCAGTCGCGTGCGCTCACCAAACGACTCTTCCACCGTCCACCGTGGGTGATGATGCTGTTCGCGGACATGCTGCGCGGCATCTACTCCACACCGGCGGTGCGGGCCCTGAGCGCGGACGCGCTGGCCACGGGCGAGTACCTCAAGCCCGAGGTGCTCAAGGGGCTCCCCATGCCCGTGCTGTTCGTATGGGGTGGGAGTGAGAAATTGCTGCCCCACCAAAGCCTGGATTTCTTCCGCTCGCACCTGCCGGCGCACGCGAGGGTCCGGGTGGTGGAGCGCTTCGGCCACATCCCGCAGGTGGAGCGGCCAGACGAGCTGGTGTCGGAGCTGATCCAGTTCGCCAACGCCACGGGGCTGTAGAGGGCCCGGGAGCGGGCCGGGTGTTAGAGTCGGGGACCATGCGCTCCCTGCACTCCTGGCGCGCGGCGCTCGCCGCGGGCCTGCTGCTCCTGGCTCCCGCGGCGCGGGCCGACGGACGCGAGCCCTCCACCGCCACCTCCCATACCACCACGTACGAGCAGCTCGAGGTGTTCGCCCGGGTGCTCTCGTACGTGGAGAACAACTACGTGGAGCCGGTGGACGGCAAGAAGCTGATGCACGGGGCCATCCGGGGGATGCTGGAGACGTTGGATCCGCACACCCTCTACATGCCGCCCGAGGTCTTCAAGGAGATGAAGATCGACACCTCCGGCGAGTTCGGAGGGCTGGGCATCGACGTGGCGCGCAAGGGGGATGGCATCGTGGTGGTGGCGCCCATCGACGACGCACCAGCGGCGCGCGCGGGCATCCGGGCGGGGGATGAGATCGTCGCCATCGACGGCGAGAGCACGCAGGGGATGGACCTGGCGGATGTGCTGCAGCGGATGAGGGGTCCGGCGGGGAAGCGGGTGCTGATGACGATCATGCGCGAGGGCTTCAGCGCGCCGCGCGAGCTGGCCATCATCCGGGACCACGTGCGCATCATCTCGGTGGAGGGGGCGCTGCACGGGGGCATCGCGCACCTGAAGGTGAAGAACTTCCAGGACCGCACGGCGCAGTACCTGCGCAAGGAGCTGGAGCGGCTGCGAGGGCTGAATGGGGGCAAGCCGTTGCGCGGGGTGGTGTTGGACCTGCGCAACAACCCGGGAGGGCTGCTGGACCAGGCGGTGGCGGTGAGCGACCTGTGGCTGCCGGGGAACCTGCCCATCGTGAGCACGCGGGGGCGCAACGGGGCTGGGGGGAGCGAGGAGCGGAGCAAGGATCGGGACACGGAGCCGGACTACCCGCTGGTGGTGCTGGTGAACGCGGGGAGCGCGTCGGCATCGGAGATCGTGGCGGGGGCGCTGCAGGACCACGGGCGCGCGACGATCCTGGGGACACAGACGTTCGGGAAGGGGAGCGTGCAGACGGTGATCGAGCTGGAGGACGGCTCGGGACTGAAGCTGACGATCGCGCGCTACTACACGCCGAAGGGGCGGAGCATCCAGGAGAAGGGAATCACCCCGGACTACCAGGTGCCGGAAAAGCCGGGAGGGAAGGGGGAGAAGGACCAGCCCAGGGAGAAGGACCTGGAGAGGCACTTCAAGGCGGAGCCGGCGGTGGTGAGCGAGCCCGTGGGGACGCCGAAGCCGAAGTCGCTGCCCGAGATGAAGGACTGGGAGGTAGCGGCGAAGCTGGCGGACCATCAGTTGAAGATGGCGCTGACGTACCTGAACGGAGTGGTGAACGGCGGAGCGCGCGCGCCAGCGAAGGCCAGCACCGAGACCCGCTGATTCCCCCATCTCCCCTCTCCCTCTGGGAGAGGGACGGGGTGAGGGTATCCGCCTCCCAGGTTGAACCCGAGCAGAACCCATAGGTTCCCCGTCCATGTCCCCCACGCCCCCACTACTCGATGACATGCTCGTCTTCGCCGAGGTGGTGAGCGCGGGAGGAATCACCGCGGCGGCGACACGACTGGGACTGCGCAAGTCCACGGTGAGCCGGCGCCTGTCGGCCCTGGAAGAGAGGCTGGGCACGAGGCTGCTGGAGCGCAACACGCGGCGGGTGCGGCTCACCGAATCAGGGCGCGAGTACCACGCGCACTGTGCGCGGCTCGTCGCCGAAGCACGAGAGGTGAACCGTGCGTTGAGCGAATCACGAGGCACGCCCCGGGGAACACTGCGAGTGGCCACGTTCTCGCTGCTGGGCGAGCTCCTCGCGCCGGTCATCGCGGAGTTCCTCCTGCGCCATCCGCAGGTGCGCGTGGAGGTGTCACTGGCGCAGGCGCACGTGGACCTCGTGGCCGAGGAGTACGACCTGTCCCTGCGTACGGGGCCGCTGACGGACTCCTCTCTGGTGGCGCGTCGGCTGGGCCACGTGCGTACCGGCTACTACGCGAGCCCGGCCTATCTCAGCCGGCGTGGAACGCCCCGAACCCCGGATGACCTCGAGGACCACGAGTGCGTGCTGGTCGCGGACCCGGGGACGGACGAGGTGTGGTTCTTCGCGGGCCCACGCGGCGCGCGCACGGTGCCGGTGCACGGCCGTTTGCAGGTGCCGAGCGTGCGCGCCGGCCACGCGGCGGCCCGTGCCGGGCTGGGCCTGGTGCGCCTGCCCACGGTGCTCGTGGCGGACGACGTGCGTGCCGGCGTGCTCGTCCCGGTGTTGGAGGAGGTGTCCCCGCCGGGCCTCCCCATCTACGCCGTCTTTCCGAGCAGCCGGCAGCTTCCCCCCAAGGTGCGAGCCTTCCTCGAGATGCTCGCCCAGCGCAGCGCCGCGCTGCCCTGGGAGGAGAGCGCCGCGCCCGCTCCGGTGCCAGGACGCACCGAGCGGCGCACGCGCTGAATGGGGCTCTTCGCGGAACAATCCATTGCGCCCCGGGCTCTCGTCCGCATGGGGTGCCGCCGTTAAGTCTTGCCGTGTGAGGCCGGGCGGCGGTCACGGAGGCCGCACCCCCGACCCCCAGGAGACGAGGAGCACACCATGGCCAAGGACATCATCCACTTGAACGACTCGGACTTCCGCCGCGAGGTGCTGGAGGCGGAGGAGCCCGTGCTGGTCGACTTCACGGCGTCCTGGTGCGCACCGTGCCGGGCCATCTCACCGACGGTGGAGGCGCTCGCCACCGAGTACAAGGGCCGCGTGAAGGTGGCCAAGCTCGACATCGACGACAACCAGGCGACGGCGCAGCAGTACGGCATCCGGTCTGTGCCCACCCTGCTCTTCTTCAAGCAGGGCAAGGTGGTGGGACAGATCGTCGGGGCGGTGCCGCGAGCGCGCCTGGAGAACGCGTTCCAACAGGTGGTCTGAGCTGTGGGAGGATGCGGGCCTCTTTCTTCCACCGAGGCCCCCATCCTGATGCGTCGTGCCCTGCTTCCGGCCCTCCTTCTTCTGACGACCCTTCCCGCGAACGCCGCCGAGCCATCGCCTCAACGGGCCTGGCAGCGAATCCGCAAGGCCCGCATCCAGCAACTGCTCCCGGCCGCGATGGAGCGCGCCCAGGTGGACGCCTGGGTCGTGCTGTGCCGGGAGAACGACAACGATCCCCTGGCCGCGCACATCGGCTGTGAGAACGCGGGCTCGCCGGCCGCGTTCCTCTTCCTGAAGCAGAAGGGGGGAGTGCGCTCCATCGCGCTGTCTCCCTCGGGCGAGGCCCGGGCGCTCCAGGACGTGGGCACCCACGACGAGGTGGTCTCCCTGGAGCGGGGCGTGGACCTCTACACCCGGGTCGCGGCGCGGCTCTCCGAGGCGAAGCCGCGGCGCATCGCGGTGAACTCCTCGCGCAAGTTGACGGTGGCGGACGGGCTGTCGGCCACGCAGCGCGAGCGGCTCGTGGAGGCACTGCCCGCCGCGCTGCGCGGCCGCCTCACCTCCTCCGAGGAGCTCGTCTTCGAGTGGTTGTCCGTGAAGCTGCCCGAGGAGGTGGAGATCATGCGCAAGGCGGCGGCGCTGACGGCCTCGCTCCAGGAGGAGGCCTACCGCACGGTGGTGCCGGGGAAGACGCGGGACTCGGACGTGGCGCGCTTCCTCAAGAAGCGCATGGCGGAGCTGGGCGTGGAGGACGGCTGGCAGCCGGACCAGAACCCCAACGTGAACTCCGGCCCGGACCGGGGCCACTCGCACGCCACGGACCGGGTCATCCAGCCGGGCGACTTCATCCAGACGGACTTCGGCATCCAAGTCGAGGGCATGTGGGTGACGGACATCCAGCGCTTCGCCTACGTGCTCGCCCCGGGCGAGAAGCAGCCTCCGAAGGAGGCGCTGGAGAAGTGGGAGAAGTCCAAGAAGGGGAGCCGGGTGGCGCTCGCGGCGTTGAAGCCGGGAGTGCGTGGCTACGACGTGGACAAGGCCCAGCGGGACTGGATGCGCGAGGTGGGCTCGGAGCCGGTGCCCTGGGGGACGGGGCATCCGGTGGGCTACTGGGCGCACGACGTGGGCCCGGCGCTCTCGGGGGCGCAGATGGGCAAGCCGCCCGAGGGGTGGGCCTTGAGGCCCATCCGTCCCGGGCAGGTCTTCGCCTTCGATGGCTTCTTCGCCTGGAAGCTCGCGACTCCCGGCGAGACGAAGACGCTCTCCGTCGAGGAGATGGCGGTGGTGACGGAGAAGGGCGCGGAGTACCTCATTCCACCGCAGGAGGAGCTCCTCCTCATCCCCTCGCCGGCACCGGCCCCGTAGACCCGCCGCCGGGGCGTCCTACCGGGGCACGACGCGAATCTGGAACAGCTTCGGCCAGCGCTTCCCGGTGACGAGGAGCCGGTCGTTGGCCGCGTCGTAGGCAATGCCGTTCAACACGTCCTCGCGCCCGACCTGGTCTTCTGGCGGGAGGAGCCCCGTGAGATCGATCCACCCGGTCACGTGTCCCGTGGCCGGGTCGATCTGGGCGATGACGTCGCGCTTCCACACGTTCGCGTAGACCTCGCCGTTCACGTACTCCAGCTCGTTGAGCTGCCAGACCTCGGCGCCGCCGTCGGTCACCTTGACGGTGCGCCGCACCTCGAACGTGGCGGGGTCCAGGAAGCGCAGCGTGCTGGTGCCGTCGCTCAGGATGAGGGAGGTGCCGTCGTCGGTGAGCCCCCAGCCCTCGGTGGAGTAGCTGAACCGGCCCAACTCCTGGAACGTCGCGGCGTCGTAGATGAAGCCCACACGCGAATCCCAGGTGAGTTGGTAGAGCCTGCCATCGAGGAGCGCGAGCCCCTCGCCGAAATACTGCCGCGCGAGCGCGTGTGCACGCAGGACGCGGCCCGTGTCGAGCTCCACCTCGCGGACGTCGGACTCCCCTCGGATGCCCGTGCTCTCGTACAGCCTGCCATCCCGGTAGACGAGTCCCTGCGTGAAGGCCTGGGGGTCATGTGGCCAGCTGTGGACGACCTCGAATCCAGACGTTGGCGCGTGCTTCGAGGGGAGGCGCTCTCCCGCGCAGGCGAGCACGGTGAGGGGTACGAGGAAGCAGAGCCGCGCGAACACGGTGCATCGGGTCGTCACGAGGAAGGGCTCCTGGGAGGAGGGGACTTGATTAGCACCCGCCCGTGTCCGACCGCGAGGGGGCGCTTGTCAGGCCCAGGCCGCGCGATCGTCCCTGGCGGCGTGCTCACGGGAGGTTTCATGCGCGAGGACATGTTCAAGGTCATCGTCGAGCGGCCGCGGATGCGCATTCCGAAGCGCAATGGGAGCCACTACCCGCGAGGCCGCTTGAAGATTGACCGGGGCGATTTCGAGGAGGCCCCGAAGCGCGAGGGCATGGGCCGGGGCTACGGCTACAAGTACCTCAACGAGAACCTGGCGCCGCTTCGTCGTTTCCTTCGCTCGTGCGTCGGCCGTCCGTGGAATGACGTGTACTCGGAGATCTGCGAGCACGTCTCCCTCGACAGCGCCGTCAAGAAACACATCCTCGAGCACCTCGACCAGTTCGTGTACCGGCAGGTCCGGGAGAGCGACGGCGGGATCTACGAGGCGATCGACTCCTACGGCAGACCGGTCGAGCTCGAGCCGGGCTCCAGATGGGGTCGTCTGTACGTCTGCCCGCGCACCGGTCTGCTCCGGGCCTACGAGCGCAAGCCCTGGGTGCCGAGGTTCCCGGGCCGGGAGCTCGACGAGTGGCACGACGTCCGGAAGATCAACGGCAGCTGGCACCTCGTGCGGTTCGCGCCCGTGCCGGCCTCCATCCAGGAGAGGCGCGACGCATATGACATCGTCTTGAGGAAACATGTCCTCAACCTGGGCGGCCGGAAGGGGGAACTCAAGGCCGCCTGGGGACGGCGGGATCGCTACGCCTGTATGCTGCGCCGGCTGAGTCAAAAGGAGTACCAGCGCCTGCTGGGCGGGTGAGCCTCAGAACCCCAGCGTGCGGATGGCGTGGCGGATGGTATCCGCGCTCCGGCGCAGGCCCTCGCGCTCCGATTCGCTCATGGGTATCTCCAGGGCCGTCTCCACGCCGGTGCGGTTGACGATGCTCGGCACGCTCATGCACACGTCGCTGATGCCGAGGTACCCGTCCAACCGGGAGCTCACGGGCAGCACGCGTTGCTCGTCGTACAGCACCGCCTCCAGGATTTGCGCCGTGGCCAGACCGATGGCGTAGTTGGTGGCGCCCTTGCCCCGGATGATGTGGTACGCGGCATTGCGCACGTTGTCGAAGATGTGGGTGCGGTCCTCCTCCGTCAGCTTCGCGTGTCCCGGGGCCGACCACTGGAGCAGCGGCACGCCGCCCACCGTGGCCGAGCTCCACAGCGGGAGCTCCGAATCTCCGTGCTCGCCGGCGATGAAGGCGTGCACGTTCTGCACCGCCACGTTCAGCTGGCGCGCGATCAGGAAGCGGAAGCGCGAGGAGTCCAGCACCGTCCCACTGCCGAAGACCCGCTTCGACGGCAGGCCGCTCAGCTTCTGCACCACGTACGTCAGCACATCCACCGGGTTGGTCACCACGAGCAGCAGCGCGTTGGGGGCCACCGACAGCAGCTTCGGCACGAGCGTGCGGCACAGCTCCACGTTCGCACCCGCCAGCTCCATCCGCGTCTGACCGGGCTTCTGCTTGGCCCCCGCGGTGATGACGATCACATCCGCTCCCGCGCACACGCCGATGTCGTCCGATCCCTCCAGCGTGGCCATGGGGACGAATTGAAGCCCATGGTTCAGGTCCAGCACCTCCGCGTTCACCTTGTCCCGGCTGATGTCGTAGAGGGCGAGCTGCTTGGCCACCCCCCGGATCATGCTGGCATAGGCGATGGTGGCCCCTACTGAACCGGCTCCGATGATTGCGATCTTGCTTACACGCTCAGGCATAGGCGGCGCAGCCAACCACACCCGCACGTGGGGGCTCCAGGTTCATGAGCGCGGCCCGTCAAGCCGCGAACGGGGTGGACGAAGAATGTGAACCCACGGTGGAGGCGTCGTGACACGCCCGACACGACACGGGCGCGTGGGCGCCTCCACCGTCTTCACTCACGCCGCGGCTGCCGGCCGGCACTCAGCGACGAGCGCCGCCACCGCCTCGTCCCAGGGCAGGTCGCGCTGCTCGCCGTCCCTCCGCCGCAGCCGGACGGCGTTCTTCTCCACCTCCCGGTTACCCACCACCACCAGCCACGGCACTCCAGCCTGGTGTGAGTCGACGATCTTCCGTGAAAGCGACTCACCCCGCGCATCCACGCTCGCGCGGCAGCCCACCTCGCGCAGCTTCGCGGCGAAGCGCTCGGCGTAGCCCGCGGCCGCCTCGGCCACGGACGCCACGACGACCTGCTCCGGTGCGAGCCACGCGGGCAGGGCGCCTCCGTGGTGCTCCAGCAGCATGCCCATGAAGCGCTCCAGGCTTCCGAGAATCGCTCGGTGGAGCATCATCGGCCGGCGCTTCTGTCCCGAGGCGTCCACGTAGTGGATGTCGAACCGCTCCGGCAGCACCAGGTCGAGTTGGATCGTCCCGCACTGCCAGCTGCGGCCAAGCCGGTCCTTCAGGACGAACTCCAGCTTGGGCGCGTAGAAGGCCCCCTGGCCGGGCTGCATGACGCACTCGAGCCCCGCCTGTTTCGCGGATTCGAGCAGGAGCGACTCGGCGAGATCCCACATCTCGTCACTTCCGGCGCGCTGGGCGGGACGGCTGGAGAAGGCCACCTCCACGTCCTCGAAGCCGAAGTCGGCGTAGAAGGCGTGGAGCGAGCGGCAGAAGCGGGAGACCTCCTCTCGCATCTGCTCCTCGGCACAGAAGACGTGGCCGTCATCCTGCGTGAACTGGCGCAGGCGGAACAGGCCGTGGAGCGCTCCACCCGGCTCGTTGCGGTGCACGAGCCCGAACTCCCCCAGCTTCACGGGCAGGTCCCGGTAGCTGGGGGACATGCGCTGGACGAGCTGGATGTGACCGGGGCAGTTCACTGGCTTGACCGCCATGTGCCGCCCGCCGTCCTCGGCGAGCAGGAACATGTTCTCGCGGAAGTTGTCCCAGTGGCCGCTGCGCTCCCAGAGGGGCTGGGCGAGGATTTGAGGCGTCCTCACCTCGAGGAAGCCATCGCGTTGCATCTGTTGCCGGACGCGGTTCTCGATGAGGCGGTACAGCAGGTAGCCGCGCGGGTGCCAGAAGACCATGCCGGGCGCCTCCTCCTGCATGTGGAAGAGGTCCAGGCGCTGGCCGAGGGAGCGGTGATCGTGTTCTTCGAGCATTTCAGACTCCGAATCAGGAAAAGAGGCCTTCCGGTCGGAGCACTGAGCGCTTGCACGGACGCCCCGGCCGGAGAGGCGGGGCAGGGAACCGTGCGTTCGTCAGCTCATCACGCGCGCACGAATCCACTCCCGCCGAAGAGAGTGGCGGTGGTGGTCGTGGTGGTGATGGCGGAAACGAAGCTCACGTCACGCAAGGTGCGTGTGCACGCGTTTTTTGTCAAGCCGGGTTCCGGCGACTGTCTGGCCACCGTACGGCGCACGGTGGCCCGTGTGAGGCTTTGTCAGGACGCGCGTTGCTCGCGCGTCCCCTGCAATTTCTCGAGCCGCTCCGCGGTGCCCCGGGCGCCCATGGCACGGGCGTAATCGAGTGCCGTGCGCCCGTCGGCGTCCTTGCGCTCCGGATCCGCGCCGTACGCGACCAGCAGCTCGAGCACGTTCTTCCGGTCGAACATCGCCGCGAACATGAGGGCCGTCTTGCCGTCCGGCCCCGTACCGTCGACGCGCGCGCCGTGGTCCAGCAGCAGCCGTGCGATGTCGAGGTTGCCCTTGAAGGCGGCACCGGCCAGCGGCGTCTGGCCACGATCGTTGAGCCGCTCCGGATCGGCCCCGTGCTTCAGGAGGAGCCGGGTGGTCTCCTCGTGGCCGAGGTAGCTCGAGAGCATCAGCAGGGTGTCTCCCCGCTCGTTGGTGAGGTTGGCGGGCAGCCCCGCCTCGAGGAGCCTCCCCAGGAGGGCCGTCTCCCCGGCCCTCGCGTGCTGGAAGGCCGTGCGCGCCAGCTCCAACACGTCGTTGTCCGTCACCATCGGTCGCGAATCAGGGGTCTGTGCCTTCATGGGAAAGTCCTCGAAGAGTGGGGGAGGGAAGTGGGTTCAGCGCGAGCGGCGGCGCTCGTGGACGGCCTTCGCGATGCGCGAGCCGTACTCCTCGTCGGCGTTGCGGAAGTGGGCGATGCTGCGCGCGATGATGTCCTCGCGGCTCACCTGTGAGAGGCTGCCCGCGATGTTGTTCACCAGCCGCACGCGCTCCTCCTCGCTCATCACCCGGTACAGGGCGCCGGCCTGCACGAAGTCGTTGTCCTCGGCGTGCCGCACGGGGACGTAGGTGCCCGTGGAGCCACTAAGGGAGACGCCGAGGCCCGGGTCCTCGTTCGTCTGCGCGGGGCCGTCGAAGCTGTTCGGCTCGTAGTTCTTGGCGCGCCCACCGTTGCCGTCGAAGCTCATGGCGCCGTCACGGCCGTAGTTGCGCGCGCCGCCCTGCACGCCCCTGGGCGAGTTCACCGGCAGCCGGGTGTGGTTGATGCCGAGCCGGTAGCGGTGCGCGTCGCCGTAGGCGAAGAGGCGCGCCTGGAGCATGCGGTCTGGCGAGGGGCCGATGCCCGGCACGAAGTTGGACGGGTCGAGCGCCGCCTGCTCCACGTCGGCGAAGTAGTTGTCCGGAGCCCGGTTGAGCACCAGCTGGCCCACCTCGATGAGGGGGTAGTCCTTGTAGGGCCACACCTTGGTGAGGTCGAAGGGGTTGAAGCGGTAGGTGGGCGCGTCGGCCTCGGGCATGACCTGAACCTTGAGCGTCCACGAGGGGAAGTCGCCGCGCTCGAGCGCCGCGTAGAGGTCGCGCTGGTGGTACTGCGGATCCCTCCCGCCGATGGCCGCGGCCTCCTCGGAGGAGAGGGTGCGGATGCCCTGGTTGGTCTTGAAGTGGAACTTCACCCAGAAGCGCTCGCCCTGGGCGTTCACCCACTGGAAGGTGTGCGAGCCGAAGCCATCCATGTGCCGCAGCGTCGCGGGGATGCCGCGGTCACCGAAGAGCCAGGTGAACTGGTGCGTGGCCTCGGGCGAGTGCGAGAAGAAGTCCCACTGGTTGTCGGGCTCCTGGCAGTTGGTGAACGGGTCGTACTTCTGCGAGTGGATGAAGTCCGGGAACTTGATGCCGTCGCGCAGGAAGAAGACGGGGGTGTTGTTGCCCACCAGGTCCCAGTTGCCGTCCTCGGTGTAGAAGCGGACCGCGAAGCCGCGCGGGTCGCGAGCGGTGTCGGGGGCGCCCTTGGAGCCGGCCACGGTGGAGAAGCGCAGGAAGACCTCGGTGCGCTTGCCCTGGGCGTTGAAGAGCTTCATGCGCGTGAAGCGCGAGATGTCGGGGTTGGTGACCTCGAAGTAGCCGTAGGCGCCCGAGCCCACCGCGTGCACCACGCGCTCCGGGATGCGCTCGCGGTTGAAGCGGGCGAGCTTCTCCAGGAGGTGGTGGTCCTGCAGCAGCACCGGGCCCGTGGCGCCGGCCGTCTGCGAGTGCTGGTTGTTGGCGACGGGAGCGCCGGCCTCGGTGGTCAGATGGGGACGATTGGACACGTGAACTCTCTCCTGGGTGGTGTCACGGCGTTCGTGACGAGGAGAAAAGTAGAGAGTTCGTGCTGAGTTGCCCAAGACATCGTTCCGATGGGATTGATAGGCTGGGGCTATCGGTTCTCCAGACCCATGCCTTCCATCAACGACATCTCCCTGAGGCAGTTGGAGTACGTGGTCGCCGTCGCGGACCTGCTCGGTTTCCGGCGGGCGGCCGAGCACTGCCACGTCTCCCAGCCGGCCCTGAGTGCGCAGATCCAGCAGCTCGAGGACGTGTTGGGGGTGAAGCTCTTCGAGCGGGACAAGCGCAGGGTGATGCTGACCGCCGCCGGGGAGGACCTGGTGGCGAGGGCGCGCCGGGTGCTCACCGAGGCGGGAGACATCCTGTCCGCGGCGGCCCGGCTGTCCGACCCCTTCGCGGGCAGTCTGCACCTGGGGGTCATCCCCACCATCGCGCCCTATGTGCTGCCCGAGGTGGTGCCCGCGCTGACGAAGCAATACCCCCGGCTCCAGCTCCGGCTGCGCGAGGAGAAGACGGAGTTGCTCGTGCGGGCCCTGGGAGAGGGGCGGCTGGACGCGGCGTTGTTGGCGCTCGAGGCCGACCTGGGTGATCTGGAGCACGCCGTCATCGCGGAGGACCCGTTCGTCGTCGCCGCGCCCCCGGGGCACCCGTTGGCGAAGAAGAAGCAGGTGCAGCTCCGGGACCTGGACGAGGAGAACGTGCTCCTGCTGGAGGATGGCCATTGCTTCCGGGGACAGGCGCTCGCCCTGTGCACGCGGGTGGGGGCTCGCGAGGTGGACTTCCGCGCCACCAGCCTCACCACCCTGGCTCAGATGGTGATGGCGGGTGTCAGCGGCATCACGCTGTTGCCCTCGCTCTCGGTGCCCATCGAGAACCGGCTGGGCCAGCTCGTGGTGCGTCCCTTCTCGGACCCGGTGCCGAGCCGCACCCTCGTCCTCGTCTGGCGGCCGGGCTACCCCCGGGCCGATGCGCTCCGGGAACTCGCCGGCACGCTCCGCTCCGTGTGGCCCGGGCTCAAGAATCCGGCGAAGCGTTCCTAACGCATCGAATAGGTGTAGCGGACGGGTTGTCCGTTGCGCTCCACTTCCAGCTCGATGCGCGAGGCATCGCGCAGCTGGTGGAAGGCCTCGAGCCCCTGCTCCACGCTCTCGAGTGAGAGCCCGTTGATGCGCCGCAGTGTGTCCCCGTTCTGGAGGCCCAGCCGGACGTAGAGCGAGCCGGGCCGGATGGCGAACATCTTGAATCCTTGCGGCTTGCCGTCCCTGAAGGCGGGGGCGATGCGCGCCTGCATCAGCAGGTCGCTGGGGTTGGCGAGCAGGGTGTCCACTTCCTGGCGTGAGAGCTCGTAGACCTGTGGCCCCACCTGCCGGATGGCGATGCCGGACGTCGCTTCCGCCGGGGCCGGAGGACTGGAGGCACGCGGTTCCGTGCTCCCGGTGTCCTTTCCGGAGTCGGAGCCGATGTACTCCAGCCGCCCCGCGTTCAGGATGAGCACCCGTGTGCGCTCGATGGCGATCACCTCCGCTCCGAGGACCTCCCCACCCGTCCATACCGAGCGCGTGCGGCGCGCGGGTCCCTCGTACACGGACGCGAGGGAGATGGCCGGAGGGGACGCCATCATCGTTCCCAGCAGCTTCAGCTCCAGCACGGTCGGCATGGGCCCGTCTCCCGTGTCCGTGGGGATGACCTGATCACGCAGCTTGTCTGGCAAGCCTGTGTACCGGGCGAGCGGCGCCAGGGCGAGCGGGGTGGGCAGCTCCTCCTTCTTCGGCGGGGGCGGTGCCGTCTGCTCGAAGGAGGGGAATGGCAGGAGCCATACCTCCACCACCGAGTTCACGGCGTGCGCGGCCGTCAGGCCCAGGCAGGCCGAGCAGAGCAGGGTGAGTGCGCGGAACGAGGGGCGGACGAGGGTGGACATCGGACGTCTCCTGTGAGGTGTCGTGGATGCCCGGTTCCCTGAGCAAGGCCGGGACCAACGGCCGCGCCATGGGCCTCTTCAGAGGGAAGACGGTCTCTGTCCACCGCGTGGACCGCGCCCATGGCACGACAAGCTGTCAGAGGTGTCTCGCGGGACGTGACAGCGCGTCCCCTTCCGCTAGCCTCTCCGGATGCTCACCGAGGTCAGCGCGGGTCCCTATACGGTTCGAGGCATTTCGGTCGGAGGCGTCTACACCTCGCTCCAGGTGCCAGAGCTGGGGGTCGTGCTCGATGCCGGTGTTCCCATCCGCTCCTTCGCCGGGACCGATCGCATCTTCTTGAGCCACGGCCACTCCGATCACGCCAGCGCGCTCGGCTCGTTGCTCGGCATCCGCACCCTCATCGGCAAGGCGCCTCCCCAGGTCTTCCTGCCCGCGGAGATCGAAGCCCCCGTGCGCGAGGCCCTCTCCGTTCAAGGCCGGCTGCACCGCACCGAGACCGATGTCGAGACCGTCCCGATGCGCCCGGGTGATACGCACCACCTGGGACATGGGTTGTGGGTTCGCGCCTTCCGCACGCACCACACCGTCCCCTCGCTCTGCTACCAGTTCCTCCGCCGCGTCTCGAAGCTCAGGCCCGAGCATCAGTCGCTGCCTCCCCAGGAGATCGCTCGCAGGCGCAAGGCGGGCGAGGACCTCTTCGACGAGGTCGAACACCTCGAGCTGGCCTATGCCACCGATACCCTCTCGCGCGTGCTGGAGACCGCTCCCTCGCTGCTCGACAGCCGGGTGCTGATTCTCGAGTGCACCTTCATCGATTCGAAGCGCACCGTGCAGGATGCTCAGGAGCGCTCACACATCCACCTCGATGAGATCTTCGCGCGCGCCGAGCTCTTCCAGAACGAGGCTCTCGTGTTGATGCACTTCAGTCAGGCCTATGGTCCGGAGGAGGTTCATTCCACCATCCAGGCTCGCGCCCCCGCACGGCTGCGCGACCGGCTCCGGATCTTCGCTCCCGCTTCGGGCCGCTGGTTCGGGTGACGGAGTGGGGAAGCCGGGCGCGGATACCCTCACCCCGTCCCTCTCCCAGAGGGAGAGGGGAGGTGGGCGCGGCGCGGCCACTCGGCCACGGCGTGGTTTGATGGACACGCTCGCTCCGTGTGGCACCACACGCTCCTTGTCCCGATGTGCTGGAAAGACGGGGTTCTGAAGCGGGCCGGTGGGCAGGATTCCATCTCGGCTGCACCTCCCCGGTTGGCATCCCGTGTGCTCTAGACCCCTGACAAGGAGGAATTCAAAGTCATGGGCAAGCGCGTCGGTGTGCTGATGGGTGGTTGGGGTGAGGAGCGGGAGATTTCGTTGAAGACCGGTGAGGCCGTGGTGGCGGCCCTGGAGTCCCGGGGTCACTCGGTCAGCCGCATCTTCGCCGGCCCCGGTCTGGACCGCGCCCTTCGCTCGGCCGAGCTCGATGTCGCCTTCCTCGCCCTCCACGGCCGCATGGGCGAGGACGGCAAGGTGCAAGGTCTGTTGGAGCTGATGGGTCTTCCTTATACGGGCTCGGGCGTGCTGGCCTCCGCGCTCGCCATGAACAAGCCCATGGCCAAGAAGCTCTTCCGGCTCCACAACCTCCCCACGCCCCAGGGCTACCGCGTGGGCCGCGCCGATGCCCCTCGCGCCCTGGAGCTCCACGGTGACCTGGGTTTTCCCTGTGTGGTGAAGCCCGCGTGTGGCGGCTCGTCGGTGGGCCTCTCCGTGGTGCGCCAGCCCGAGGCGCTCGCCTCCGCCGTGGCCCTGGCCTGCCGCTTCGGGGGCGAGGCCCTCGTGGAGCGCATGGCCCACGGCCGCGAGGTGACCGTCGGCATCCTCGACGAGCAGGTGCTCGGCAACTGCGAGGTCGTCTCCCCGCGCGAGAGTCTCGACTATGACGCCAAGTACAAGGGCGGCTCGCGCTACTTCCTCCCCGCGCGCCTGTCCCCCACGCGCCTGGCCAACGTGGAGTCCCTCGCGCTCGCCGCCTACCGCGCCCTGGGCTGCCGCGGCTACGGCCGGGTGGATCTCATCTGCTCGGAGGATGAGAACGACGTCATCCTCGAGGTGAACACCCTCCCGGGCCTCACCCCCGTCAGCCTGCTGCCGAAAATCGCCGCCGCGCGCGGACTCGACTTCCCCGCGCTGGTGGAGCGCATCCTTTCTCTCGCCGCCCGAGACGAAGCGGATGTGGCCGATGCGCCCCTTGCAGTCCCCGCGCCCGCCGTGGCCCAGCGCGTGGCCGGCTGAGGCGCCAACGCGTGAAAGGCGTTGAGAGGTCGCGGGGTTGCGCGCCCTCTCCGGGCTCCACTGCACGTCCCGGTCCGGGTATCTATTTGACAGTCACTTGACGCGTCCCTATTGTCCGGCGCTCGTTACTGCCCGGAATAGACAAAACCTTGTCATTCCGGGCACATACAAGGCGGGGGGGCTCCGCTGAACCGGATGCGGCGGTCGGCGAGGGTCGGTCTTTCATCTCCGCCGAGCAGGGTAAAGACCGCGGCGACTTCACCCGCGGTAGGGGCCAGGTCAGATGACCACCGTCGAGATCCTTTTCTTGGGCGTGTACTTCAGCGTCCTCTGCGTGCTGGCGGTCTACGGATCACACCGCTACCGGATGGCGTTCCTGTACTACCGCCACAAGTTCAAGCTGCCCACGCCCAAGGGCGTGCTGCCGGCGTTGCCGCGGGTCACCATCCAGCTGCCCATCTTCAACGAGATGTACGTGGTCGAGCGCCTGGTGGAGTCGGTGTGCCGCATCGACTACCCGCGCGAGCTGCTGGAGATCCAGGTCCTGGATGACTCCACGGACGAGACGTGTGGCATCGCCCGCGCGTGCGTGGAGCGCCACCGGCAGCAGGGCCACGACATCGTCTACATCCACCGCGAGAACCGCCAGGGCTTCAAGGCGGGCGCGCTGGAGAACGGCCTGCTGACGGCCAAGGGCGAGTTCGTGGCGGTGTTCGACGCGGACTTCGTGCCCAGCCCGGACTTCCTGCTGCGCACGGTGCCCTTCTTCGCCGACTCCAAGGTGGGCATGGTGCAGGTGCGCTGGGGCCACCTCAACCGCGAGTTCTCCATCCTCACCCAGGCCCAGAGCATCTTCCTCGACGGCCACTTCATCATCGAGCACACCGCGCGCAACCGCTCGGGCTGCTTCTTCAACTTCAACGGGACGGCCGGCATCTGGCGGCGCGTCACCATCTCGGACGCGGGCGGCTGGCAGCACGACACGCTCACCGAGGACCTGGACCTGAGCTACCGCGCCCAGGTGAAGGGCTGGCAGTTCATCTTCCTGCCCGAGGTCATCTCCCCGGCCGAGGTGCCCGTGGAGATGAACGCCTTCAAGAGCCAGCAGCACCGCTGGGCCAAGGGCTCCATCCAGACGGCGCGCAAGCTGCTGCCGATGATCCTCAAGAGCGACCTGCCCTTCGCCGTCAAGCGCGAGGCCTTCTTCCACCTCACCAACAACATGGCCTACCTGTTGATGGTGGTGCTCAGCGCGCTCATGCCGCTGTCCATGGTGGTGCGCTTCCAGCACGGCCTCTACGGCACGCTCTTCCTGGACCTGCCCTTCTTCCTGAGCGCCACCGCCAGCGTCTGCGCCTTCTACGTGGCCGCCCAGCGCGAGCGCGGTGCCAAGGGCTGGGAGCGCGTCAAGTACCTGCCCTTCCTGATGAGCCTGGGCATCGGTCTGGCCATCAACAACGCCCGTGCGGTGCTCGAGGCGCTGCTGGGCCAGCAGTCCGGCTTCACCCGTACTCCGAAGACCGGCGCCGAGGGCAAGAAGGTCGCCGCCGTGAAGAAGAGCTACCGCGGTGACAAGACGCTGATGCCCATCATCGAGCTGTCCTTCGCGCTCTACTTCGCCGGCGCGCTGTGGTTCGCCATCGAGAAGCGCATCTACACCTCGGTGCCCTTCATCATGCTGTTCCTCGGTGGCTTCCTGTACGTGGGCGTGTCCAGCCTGCTGCAGGGCCGCCTGAAGTTCAGCGAGTCCGCTCCCGCCCCCGTGAAGGTGGCCGAGGAGCAGACCCGCCGCGCCGCCTAGCCGCTCAGCCCGCGTCGGGCGTGCCCGCATCGGGCGCGCCCGTGTCCGGCACTCCCCTCACCAGCCGCTGCTCCTTCCACTGGGGCTTGGGGCCGGTGGGGGCCGGGCGGCAGTTCTCGTCGATCGACGTCGCCGCCACCGAGCGCAGGGTCAGGCCCTTGTCGTCACAGGCCGTCGCCTCGGTGGGGAAGCGCACCGGACACGCCGTGCCCGAGGGGGTGAACGTCGTGGACCGGGTCTCCCCCACGAAGCCGTCCGGCGTGCGTTGCAGCACGATGTTGACCGTCGTCCCCGCGTCCCCGGGGCCCTCCAGGCCCTCGCGTGCGCGCGCCACCCCCAGCGTCAGCGTGCCGCCGTCGTCCTCGCCGAAGTAGCGGAACGCGGGGTTGTCCGCGTGGTGGTACTCGCCCGTCTGGTTCTTCTCGCACCCCGGGGGCACATGTATGGGAGCGGGGCTGTTGGGGAGGGGGGGCGTCCGGGCCGGACAGGCCGTGAGGGTGGCGGCGAGGCCACCCGCTGCGATCCAGGCAATCTTTCGTGACATGGGAGGCGATCTTCCCCCAACGGGCTCCTCGGGTGGACTCCTGTTTGACCCATACCCCGCGACTCTTTAACCTTTGGACCCTCATGGTCCTGCGTCGCGCCTTCCTGATCGCGTTGGTCCTCTGCTTCGCCGCCCCTCCTGCGCTCGCGCAGGACTTGAGCGATGATCTCGCCCCGTTGGCGCCCCTCCAGCCCTCCAAGGGCAAGGGGAAGGCCAAGAAGACCCGGCCGCCCAAGGCCGCGAAGCCCCCGAAGAAGGGCGCGAAGTCGCAGCCGGTCGCGGAACCGGCGCCGGCTCCCGTCCAGGACTCGGAGATCCTCGCGCCCCTCATCCGGAAGACCGAGCTGGCCGTGAAGATGACCGGCGTCGTCCGGGGCGCGCGCCTGTTCCTCGATGACAAGGAGATCGGCGCCATCCCCAAGGGCCCCATCGAGGTGACCCCCGGCGAGCACACCGTCGCCGTGCGGCGCAGCGGCTACCGCGACTTCTCCCGGCGCATCACCGCCAAGGAGGGGGAGCTCACCGAGGTGAGCGTGATGCTCGAGGCCGTCACGGGCTTCGTCTCCGTGAAGGCGGACGTCGAGGGGGCCCGCGTCCTCATCGATGGCGAGGACAAGGGCGTGGCGCCGCTCGAGGGCATCATGCTCTCGGCGGGCTCCCATGAGATCGTCGTCCAGCGCGACGGCTACCGCCCCGAGACGCAGCGCATCGCCGTGCGCGCCGGCAAGGAGTACAACGTCGAGGTCAACCTGCGTCCGCTCGTCGCCGCCGACGAGCCGCGCAACCCGGTCCTCACGCCGGGCCCCACGGAGACCTCGCCGCTGACCCAGGAGGTGCCGGAGGTCTCCACCGACACGCCGCTCACCAAGCGCTGGTACTTCTGGGCCGGCGTGGGCGCCGTGGTCGTCGGCGCCGCCGTGGGCACCGTGGTCGCCACGCAGCCCAGGCCGCTGAATGCGGCCGACGTCTGCGCTCCCGCCCCCAGTTGTGACGCCGTCATCAACGGCCCCTCGGGTGCCAGCGCCAGCGGAGGCCTGGTGCGGTTCTGAGCCGCCGGGGTCACTGGCCCCGCAGGTCGTCTTCCTGGCGCTCGCCTCCCGGCTCGAGCACCAGGAAGACATCCGTCACCCGGCCCACGCCCGAGTAGTCCAGCACCGTCGCGCGCACCTGGAAGGGCTCGCTCTCCGGGAGCCGGGTCGTGAGGTCCACCTGGCCCGGCTCGAAGTGGAAGGAGCGCGGGCCGACGCTGTCCACCACCTCGCGGCCCATGTGCACGTTCTCGGAGAAGCCCACCGCGCTCCGGTTGAGCACCCGGCCCGAGGCATCCAGCACCTCGAGGAGGATGAAGTTGTCCACCTTGAAGCCCTTGGTGCCCGCCGCGTCCCCGTAGAGCCGGGCTCGTGCCCCGGACAGCTGCACCAGCGGCGTCTCTCCGGTGGCCACCACCCGAGGCGTCCGCTCGAATTCGCGCGTGTCGATCTCCACGTCCTCGCGCTTCACAGTGAGCTCGGAAGTTTCCCGCTCCTCCGTCTCCTTCAGCAGCGGGTAGGGCCGGGGCTGTCCCGGGGGCGTGGGTGCGAGCTGCTTCACGCACGACAGCGCGGTGGTGGCCACGGCGGCCAGGGCGAGCTTTCGAAGGGTCATCGCCGGTAACATATCCCCATGTCCGCATCCCTGCGCCGCTGGCCGCTGCTCGCCCTGCTGCTCGTCCCCGGGGCCGCTCCCGCCGGAGACTTCGTTCCCCCGGAGGTGCAGTTCTCCCTGCAGCACCTGCGGCCCGAGGAGAAGGCCCGCGCCGCGCAGGCGCTCGGGCCACTGGAGGAGCTGCCGCGCTACCAGGTGCAGCTGGAGTTGGATCCGAAGACGCGGCGGGTGACGGGCCACCTGCGGGTGGAACTGCGCGTGCGCAACCGCCCGATGGAGGGGGTCCACCTGCGCGTCACCCCCAACGCCTTCGATCCCCGGGTGACGCTCTCGGACGTGAAGGCGAACGGGAAGCCCGCGAAGCCCCAGCACCTCGAGGACAACAGCCTCTACTTCGTGCCGCTGGCCACTCCCGTCGCCCCGGGCGGCTCGGTGGTGGTGGAGCTCGACCTGGAGGCCCAGGTGCCTCGCGCGAGCCCCAGCGCCAACTCGTTGCTGGGCGCGCTCGGCGCCTCGGGCGGGGGAGGAGGGGACTATGGCGCCTTCTCCGCGGCGGATGACTTCATGAGCCTGGTGGGCGTGGTGCCGCTGGTGCCTCCCCAGGACGCGAGCGGCGACCCCTGGACCGGGCCCTCGGGCGTCGGCGACCTGGCGCTGTACGATCCCTCGAACGTGCTCGCCAACGTCATCGTCCCGGCGGGCTGGAAGGTACACGTCACCGGCGTCCCCATGGGCGAGGTGCCCCAGCGCGATGGCCGCGTGCGCTTCAGCTTCGCCGCGGGCGCGGTGCGCGACTTTCCCGTGTTCGCCTCGCGCGGCTACCAGAGCCTCACCACGACGGTGAAGGGTGTCACCGTGGAGAGCCACTTCGCCGCCCGCGACGCCGTGGTGGGCAAGCGCGTGCTGCAGTACGCCAGTGACTCCCTGACGGAGATGGAGCGGCGCCTGGGGCCCCTGCCGTTCAAGTACTTCCGCGTGGTGGAGGCCCCGCTGTCGGGCGGCGCCGGAGGCATGGAGTTCCCCGGCCTCATCACCGTGGGCACGTCGCTCTACCGCGGCGTGGCGGACCCCAACAGTGCCCTCGAGGGCATGCCGGGCATGGAGCAGATGCAGCAGCTCCTCCAGGCCATGGGCGGGGACACCGCGCCGCTCGCGCAGCTCGGCAAGACGCTGGAGCGCACGCTCGAGTTCACCGTGGCCCACGAGGTGGCGCACCAGTACTTCGCGGGGCTGGTGGGCTCGGACCCCATCCACTCGCCGGTGGTGGACGAGTCGCTCGCCCAATACACGGCGCTGCTCTACATGGAGTGGAAGTACGGGCGCGAGATGGCCGATCAGATGCGGCAGGAGGCGCTCGTCTCCGCCTACCACATGCTCCGGCTCTCGGGCGGCAAGGACGCCCCGGCGGACCGGCCCACCCACGACTTCCAGGACTCGCTACAGTACGGCGCGATCGTCTACGGCAAGGCGCCGCTGCTGCACCACTTCTCGCGCAAGCTCATCGGGGACGAGGCCTTCTTCAAGGGCCTGCGCTCCTACGTGGACACGTACCGCTTCAAGTGGACGTGCACGGACTGCCTCACCCGCGAGCTGGCCAAGGCGAGCCCCCCGCACGCCAAGGAGCTCGAGCGCCTGCGCGTGCGGTGGTGGAAGGAGACCCACGGCGACGAGGATCTCGGCAAGCCGAACATGGGCGCCCTGCTGGGCGCCGGCGCGGATGGCAAGGCGTTGGACCCGGAGACGCTGAAGCTCATGGAGGAGCTGCTGCCGGGCCTGCTCGGGGAGGAGTAGGCCCGCCTAGTCGAACAGCGCCTGGACGAACTCGCGGGGCTCGAAGCGGCGCAGGTCGGCGACCTTCTCGCCGACGCCCACCCACACCACGGGGAGCTTCAGCTCGTCGCAGATGCCGATGATGACGCCGCCCTTGGCGGTGCCGTCGAGCTTGGTGAGCGCGATGGCGGTGACGCCCACCGCCTCGTGGAACTGCTTGGCCTGCTGGATGGCGTTCTGCCCGTTGGTGGAGTCCAGCACCAGCAGCACCTCGTGGGGAGCCCCGGGAAGCGCCTTGTCGATGACGCGCTTCACCTTCTTGAGCTCGTCCATCAGGTTCACCTTGGTGTGGAGCCGGCCCGCCGTGTCCGCGATGACCACGTCGGCGCCCGAGTCCTTCGCCTTCTTGATGGCCTCGAAGATGACCGAGCTGGGGTCGGCGCCCTCGGCCCCCTTCACCAGCTCCGCCTTCGCGCGATCCGCCCAGACGTCGAGCTGCTCGGTGGCGGCGGCGCGGAAGGTGTCGCCCGCGGCCAGCATCACCTTCTTGCCCTGGCCGGTGAGCTTCGCCGCCAGCTTGCCGATGGTGGTCGTCTTGCCCGCGCCGTTGACGCCCACCACCATCACCACGTGCGGAGGGCCTCCGCCCTCCAGCGTGCGAGGCACCGGCAGGTCCACGATGCGCGTCACCTCCTCGCGGATGAGGCCCTTGATGCGGTCGGCGTCGCTCAGCTCGTTGCGCTTGAGCTTGTCGCGCGCCACCTCCACCAGGTTGGACGCGGTGCGCACGCCGATGTCCGCGGTGAAGAGGATCTCCTCCATCTCCGCCAGGATGGACTCGTCCACCTTGCGGTTCGAGCCGAAGAGGCCGTTGAGCCGCGCCATGAAGCCCTGGCTGCGCGTCTTGTCCAGGCCCTGCGCCAGCGTCCGGCCGGCCTCGGCTTCGATCTTGGCGCGTGCCGCCGCCTCCTCGGCGCGACGGGCCTCCTCGGCGGCCGCCGCCTCACGGGCCTTCTGCTCGGCCACGAGGCGCTCGGCCTCCTCGCGCTCGCGCTTGCGCCGCTCCTTCGCCTCGTCCTCGGCGGCCTTCTTCGCGCGGTACTCGGCGCGCTTCTCCTCCTCCTCGCGCTCCTTGAGGGCACGGGCCTCGGCCTCCAGCCGGGCGCGCTCGGTGGCATCCGTGGCCGTCTTCGCGGCGCGGGTGGCCTCCTCGCGCTGGCGGGCGAGCGCCTCGGCGCGGGCGTGGATCTCCTCCGCCTCGCGGCGCATGGCGAGCTCCGCCTCGGTGGGCGGCAGCTCCACGCGCAGCTCCGGACGCTCCTCGGGGAGGGCGGGCTTCTCCTTGGTGGGGGGGCCGGCCGGCGGTTTGCCGGGCAGCTCGGGGCGGCGCTTGAAGAAGAGCTTGCGTGCCGCGGCCACCATCAACGCCGCGAGCAGCACCAGCGCGGTGACGCCAATGATCTGCCCATAGGGGCCACCGGCCTCGGGTGCTGTCGGAGGCGTGCCCGTCTCCGGTACCCCGGGCTGCGTCGGCTGCTGGGGCGGAGGCGTGGGCTGCGGCGAGGGCGCCTGCGCGAGGACGAAGGGGAGGGCGGTGGGCGTCTTCATGGCGCGCACCGCATACCTCAAGATGCTTCGTGAGTCCCAGCCCTCTTGTCCTGAAATGGCCAGGAACGTAGGGTTGAAACGGGAGCTTGTTCCCATGCCGACTGACATGAGTCAGCGTCTGGGGGGGTTCATGCTCCTGGTTCTGCTCTCCGGGTGCGCTACGACAACTTCCCCGGACGAGTACGCCGTCAGGAGCGGGCAGGTGTCCATACCCAGTTCCCAGCCCGCGAATCTCCCTTCGGCATTACCTCTCGCGCACCCCCCGGCGCCGCTAGCACCCGCGGCGCCTGACCCTGGCGTGCGCATCCCCACGGGAGCCGCCGCTCGTCTGTTGAACATCCCCGTGGCGATTGCGGCGATACTTCTGTGGCCGAGCGACCTGGGGGGCGACACCTTCCCCAGGGACTGGAAGAACACGCTCGACCCGGTGACCCTCCTGCCGTGGAGTAGCCAGCAAGAGTACGACCGGTTCTGGCAACTCCCCCAGTTAGAGCGTGAGCGGCTCATCCAGGAGCGCCGGAACATCATGGCGGGCTCGAACACTGGAGCTTCACCCGATTCCAGACCTGGGGTGCCCGCGCGGACGGCCTCGCGGCGCCATCCGAATCAGACGTGTGATGACACGGTCCTCGACCACCTTCAGGCCGAGAAGAATCGGATATGTGGTTCCATTCCGGGAGAGAGCTGCGGCAGTAGCAAGACCAACCCCAAGCGGCTCGCCAGGATGCCATGCTCCGCGATCCGGCTGCGCATCCAGGCGTTGCGCAACTGCATGAACATCCGCCAGTTCATCCAGGAAGAGTGTTTCGGCGGCTTGCCCGACGCCCGGCACCAGAGCGCCTGGGAGGATTACGAGAAGGGGCTTACGCACTGTCTGACACTGGAGGCGGTGAACTGCGCTCCCGGTCACCCCATGGCGGACCTTTGAGTCATGTCGACAGAACTGTTCGAAGCCATCGAGACGTACGACCTGGCGCGATTGGCGGCCCTGTTGGACGGCGGTGCGGATCCGAATGCCGTCAAGGCTGACGGGCCGAGGTGGCTCCCGCTACATGCCGCCGTCAATGAGCTCGAGGACGGGGGACCGATCGAAGCGCTGATCCTTCTCCTCAGGCATGGGGCCCACGTCGACGGATTGGACGCCGACCGCGATGCGACACCGTTGCTCTTGGCCCTCTTTCGCAAGCAACCGGAGGCGGCACGGATACTCCTCGCCGCGGGGGCGGACCCCAACTTCAGGGGCGGCGAGGGCGACTCGCCCCTCCGCGTGTGCGTGGAGCAGGGGGCTCTCGAGATGGCGGCCCTGCTCCTGCGCTGCGGAGCCACCCAGTCCCTCGACGATGCTGGCGGGATGAGTGGGATGACCGCACTCGGGCGAGCGGCCAGCCGGCTCGACATCCCCATGATCGAGCTCTTGCTGGGGGCCGGCGCGGATCCAGAGGTGCTCGATACCGACCGGCAGACCGCGCGGGAGCATCTCCCTCCCCGTGGGCCCGACAATCAGGAGGCGTGGGACGCCGCGGCGGCCCTGCTCGCTGGCCGTTCGCACGGGTGACCGTGCTGGATGCCGTGCCGGGAAGCCGGTAGAACCGGGGCGCCATGCGCCGTCCCCTGCTCCTCGCCCTCCTCGTCCCCGCGTCCCTCCTCGGTGCCTGCATCGTCGAGGCGCCCGGTGGCTCCAATCCCAACGAGCGGCGCCAGGCCGTCGTGACCCAGGTGCCTCCGCTCTCGGTCAAGAGCAGCGCCAACTTCGAGGACAAGGTGGAGCTGGTGGGCGCCACCGTGCAGCCGGGCCGCATCGCTCCCGGCGAGGCCGCCCGCGTCACCGCCTACTTCAAGGTGCTCAAGCCCCTGGAGGAGGACTACATGATCTTCGTCCACGTCGAGGACGCCGAGGGCCGCATGGAGCGCCTCAACGCCGACCACAAGCCGGCCGGGGGCCTCTATCCCACCACGCAGTGGAAGCCCGGCGAGACCGTGAAGGACGAGTTCAACATCCTGCTCCCCTCCGGCGCCTCCTCCCGTGCCCTCAACCTGTGGATGGGCTTCTGGCACCCGGAGACGGACGCGCGCCTGCAGCTCAAGAACCCGGACGCGGTGCGCAACGACGGGCGCAACCGCATCCTGCTCGTGCAGGTGCCCGTGGAGCAGCGGTAGGCCCAGGGAAAAAAAACCGGAGTGGCCCTGTAAGCCGAGTCCTGTCCCCACCCCTTTCGGGATGGGCGGTGAACATTCATCTAGGGCCCTGGTTGCCCAGGGGCCTCATCAGCGAGCAACCCGAGCGCATGGGGCGGGCAACCCCTGTCCCCTTTCGGGGACGCGCTCCTATTGGCTCTTGCTCCAGGTGGGGTTTGCCGTGCCGCCCGAGTCACCCCGGGCGCGGTGCGCTCTTACCGCACCGTTTCACCCTTACCGGCCCCTCGCGGAACCGGCGGTTTGTTTTCTGTGGCACTTTCCTGCGAGTCACCTCGACTGGCCGTTAGCCAGCACCCTGCCCTGTGGAGCTCGGACTTTCCTCCCGTCACCCGTTCCAGCAGTGACCAGCGTTCACCCGGACCACTCCGGCCCATGCCTCATACAACGGACGGGGGGCCGAGGTCACTCCGGACGAGGCGCCGGGGCTCACATCCGTTCATCGATGGCCCGGTTGCTCATCTCATCGGCCGCCTTGTTCTTCTCGCGCGGCACGTGGACGAGCTTCACCTGGGAGAACTCCTTCAACAGTCCGGCCGCCTCCTCGTAGAGCGGGCGGAGGGTGGGGCTCTTCACCTGGTAGCGCCCCTGGAGCTGGCGGATGAGCAGCTCGCTGTCGGCCAGGACCTCAAGCTCCTTCACGCCCAGGCTCCGGGCATGCTTCAAGCCCAGCAGCAGCCCCATGTACTCGGCGTAGTTGTTCGTCTGGATGCCGAGGAACCTGCCGAGCCGGGCCACCACCCGTCCCTCGGTGTCCATCAGCACCGCGCCGGCGCCAGCGGGCCCGGGGTTGCCCCGAGCCGCTCCATCCGAGAAGAGCCGCATGCGCGCGGGCGTCTCCGCCTGTCTCGCGGGTTCTTCGAGGGGAGGGGGCGTGGGGGCCGGCCGGGGCGCAGCGGGGGCGAGCCGCTCGGCGGCGGTCTCCAACAGACGCCCCACGTCCTCGCGGGTGAGGCCGGGGAAGGCCCGCACCGTCCCCGTGAGCGGCTCCTCACGCGCGATGTGGCGGAGGATGTCGACGAGGTTCGGCGGGGCCATGTCGCGCGGGGACTACTTCGCCGCCGGCGTTTCGAGCGCCTCGATGGCGTAGATGATGCGGTTGCAGGACGGGCACACGTCCGTCCCCAGCGACACGCGCAGCTGGTTGTAGAGCTGCGGGGGCACGTTCATGTTGCAGCCCTGGCAGGTTCCAGCCACCACGCCCACCATCGCCGGCAGCTTCTTCTTGCGCACCGTCTCGTAGCGGCGCAGCAGGGTGGAGTCCACGGCGGCGGCCACCTGGGTGCGCTTGCCCTCCAGCGCCTTCACCTGGCCCTCGGCCTGGCTCTGCTTGCCCCTCAGCTCCGTCATCCGGCTGGTGAGCTGCTCCTGGCGCGTGGCGAACTCGGCCTCCTTCGCCTTCACCGCCTCGCGAGCCGCCGCGAGTGTCTTGGACAGCTCCACCAGCTCGTCCGACATCGTCTGGTTGGCCTTCTTGGCGATGTCGATTTCCCGGGCGAGGGCGGAGTATTCGCGGGTGGAGCGCTGCTCGGCCAGCCGCGCCTCCCACTTCTTCACCTTGTCCTTCTCGTCCGTGATGTTCTGCTCGAGTGACGTCTTCTGCCGCTCGATGTCGGCCACCCGGTTGCGTTCCGCCTCGATGGCGCTGCGCGCGGCACCCAGGTCCCGCTCCAGTTCCGCCAACTGCCGGGGATGCACGTCCGCGGCCTTCCGGAGCGAGGCGACCTCGAGGTCCACCTTCTGCAGCTCCGCCAGCGCCTTCAGTTTCTCCCGCAAATTCGCTGCCTCCAATGGGGGCCCTACCGCGGAGCCCGCGCCCTTCTACCAACAAGGATTTGCACGGTCCAACGTCCAAATGGACCCAGTGTCATCCCTTGCATCGCGGACGGGCAGGCGGGGTTTGAAATATCTCCACGGTCCAAGTTAGACGGGCGCCGTGCGCCGTACCGTCCTCCCCTCGCTCGTCCTCCCGCTCCTCGCCCTGTCTCCGGGCTGTCAGCAGGTCGCCTGTACGCCCACCTCCTCGAAGGCCCCGAGCAATGCCCCGAGCGCCCGCCCGCCCTCCGGTCCTCCGGGCGTCATCGAGGGGGAGATCCGCCTCTCGGGTCCCGTGCCGGCCCTTCCCGCCCTCCCCACCAGCCCCTCCGTGGCCGCCCTGTGTGGGGCGACGATGCCAGACCGCTCCCTCGTCGTGGACCCGCGCGGCGCCTTGTCCTACGTGGTGGTGGCGCTCGCCGATGGCACCGTGGGGCCGGAGCCAGACCCGGACGCACCGTCGGCCCTTCTGGACCAGAGACGGTGCGCCTTCGAGCCGCCGGTGCTCGCCGCCCGCGCGGGCACCTCGCTGGAGGTGCGCAACCTGGACCCCCTCCTGCACAACGTCAACGCCCTGGCGGGCTCGCAGCAGCCCGTCCTCAACGTGGCCCTGCCCCTCGAGGGCTCCCGCGTGCGCCGGCAGTTGCCCACCGCGCCGGGCATCCTCCAGGTGCGGTGCGACCTCCACCCCTGGATGAGCGCCGCCGTGCGCACCTTCGAGCACCCCTGGTTCACCACCACCGACGCCTCCGGCCACTTCCGCCTGGAGGTGCCCGCGGGAACCCACTCCGTCATCCTCTGGCACCCCCGCCTGCCGGGGGTCTCCCGCACCGTGTCCGTGCGGGCCGGGCAGACCGTCCGCCTCGACTACACCTGGGCCGTGGGCGAGGTGCGCGGCCTGTCCGCGCCAGATGCCGCTTCACTCCTGGAGTCCCATCCGCCCTGACTCTGGGTCTCGGTTTCCAAGCCCCAGAAAAGAGAGTCCGGGCGAAAAGTTGCGGCCCTGGTGGAAAACTTGCTACAGGTTGAACCCATGGAAACAGGGGGACGACCCATGCAGCAGAAGAAGCGACCCGGCACGCGGGGAGGGATGAGCTCCACGACGTTGGGCAAGGGCCAGGGCCCCCGGCGTCCGGTGGGCATGCAGGCCATGGGGACCCTGGGCTACGAGCAACTGCGCCGCGCGCTCCTGCTGCTGGGCGGAGCGGCGGGCCGCTGAAAACGGCGAGAGGGCACCGCCGTCTGGCGGCGCCCCCTCTGTTCGAGGCTCAGATCTCCTCGTCCTCTTCGCCGGGGATCTCGGCCTCCTCCTCGCCGAACTCGCCCAGCTCCTCGTCGGATTCCTCGGCCTCGGGCTCCGCCTCGGGCTCGATGGGCTCGATGACCTTGGGAATGGAGGACAGGCGGCTACGCCGTCCCTCGGAGGGTGGCTTGAGGGCCGGGCTCTCCCGCTGATCCGCGCCGCACTTCGGGCACAGGGGGTCCGGCTTCTTCATATCGTAGAACTTCGTGGAGCACTTGAAGCAGACGTACTTGGTCCCGAGGTCCTTCGCGGGCATGCGCCACCTTCTGTGTCAAGAGGGTAGGGGGAGGCGGCTCTTAGTTGGGCCGGCAGGCGGAGTCAACCCGATGGTTTGCACTCCATCGCCAGGGCGCTAGCATTCCGGCCGCTCGCCTTGTGTGCGCGCGCGGGAACAGCCCCCTTGAACTTCTCCTGCAACAAGTGTCAGCGGCGGTACTCCATTTCGGACGACAAGGTCCGGGGAAAGACCGTCAAGGTCCGCTGTAAGAACTGCCAGAACGTCATCTCGGTGGAGGGCCCACCCGCCGAGGTGGAGGAGAGCACGCGCGTCGTGTCCCTGGCGGACGTGGAGCGCCTGCGGGAGCAGGATCGCTCGCTCGCCGAGGAGGAGGCAGCGGCCTCCGTCGCCGCCGCCACGCCCTCCACGGTGTCCTGGGAGGACGAGCCCACGCGGACCATGCCCCTGCGCGACACCCGCTCGCCCTGGTTCGTGATGGTGAAGAGCAAGCAGGAGGGCCCCCTGGACGAGGGGGCGTTGCGCGAGCTGGTGGCCGCGGGCTCCATTTCCGCGCGCAGCTACTTCTGGCAGCAGGGAATGCCGGACTGGAAGCGGGGCCAGGACATCCCCGAGCTGGCCGACCTCTTCGCCCCCGCCGCCCCGCAGCCCGCGCCTCCTCCCGCCCCGGCGCGCCCCCTGCCGCCCCCGGTGATGATGGCGGAGCCCGAGGCGATGCCGGAGCCTTCCGCCACCTCGTGGCAGCCCGAGCCGCCCGCGCCCTCGCAGACGACGTGGCAGCCCAAGCCCGAGCCGCGCGCGGCGCGCAAGGCCGCCCCCGCTCCCCAGGAAGAGGCCTCCACCCCGTGGATGCCCGAGCCCGAGCCGGTGGCCTCCGGTGGCAATGAGGCCAACTCGGCGCCCCTGGGTGAGTTGTTCTCCGACCTGGACCTGCCCCAGTCCGAGCAGCAGGCCGAGGTGGGCCTGGAGGGGATGGGCGGACTCGAAGGAGGGCGGCAGGAGGATCCGCTCGCCTCGCTGGGCAAGGAGCCCGAGAAGTCGCGCGCGAAGGCGGAGAACACCCAGTACTTCGTGAAGAAGGCGGGGGTGGACCGGCGCAACCCGCCCTGGAAGATCGCCCTCTTCATCTTCCTGTTGCTGGCGGTGCCAGTGGGCCTGCTGTACGCGCTGACCGAGCTGCAGGTGGTGCCCCTGCGTGTCACCCGTGTGGACGCGCGGGGCAACGCGGTGCAGCAGCCCGTGTCCGTCTTCTCGGCCGAGGGCATGGGCGAGCTGAGGGATCTCATGCTCGGCCGGACCAGGCCGCCCCCGCCGCCGCCTCCGGCGCCCACGCCCGAGCCGAAGCCCGAGCCCAAGGCGGCGCGCCCCAGCGAGCCGAAGCCGGAGGCGCAGGAGGAGGCCGCCATCCAGCCGCTGGGTGAGGAGCAGAAGGACGTGGCCGCCCTCTACGCCGAGGGCGACAAGAAGGACGTGGCCCCCGAAGTGGCCGAGGACACCGAGGTGGCCGCCGCGGACTCGTCCGAGCAGGGGGGCCCGCCCCAGGAGGAGATCGCCCGCGTGGTGGCGCAGTCGCAGTCCGCCTTCAAGTCCTGCATCGAGCAGGCGCTGCGCAAGAACCCGCGGCTGCGCGACGGCAAGCTGCTGCTCACCGCCACCGTGGGCAAGTCCGGCACGGTGAAGAAGGTGTCGTTCGACCGCAAGGACATCGACGGCTCGCCCATGGGGGACTGCATCAAGGTCCGGGCCCGGCGCATGGTGTTCCCCGCCTTCGCGGGGGATGACGTCGAGGTCGAGATTCCGCTCGTCCTCACGAAGTCCATGTAGGAGTGCGAGGAGGGCAGGACGTGGACGCCCCTCCTCCTCACGCGGGCCGCCTGCCGCGCACCGTGGTGGTGCTCGGCGTGGTGAGCCTGCTCACGGACGTCAGCAGCGACATGATCTTCCCGCTGCTGCCGGCCTTCCTCGCCGCGAGGTTGCCGGCGGCGCCCCTGCTGCTCGGGACGATGGAGGGGCTGGCGGACCTGGTCTCCGCCCTCCTCAAGTACCAGTCCGGGGTATGGGCGGACCGGGCCCGGCGCCTCAAGCCCCTGGTGTTGCTGGGCTATGGCCTGTCCAGCCTGATGCGCCCGTTGATGGCCGTCGTCACCGCGGCCTGGCACCCCATCGCCATTCGCGCGCTGGACCGGGTGGGCAAGGGGGTGCGCTCCAGCCCGCGTGACGCGCTCATCGCCCACTCCGTGGACGCGGGCTCGCGCGGCCGGGCCTTCGGCTTCCACCGGGGCATGGACCATGCGGGCGCCGCCGTGGGTTCACTCGCCGCCCTGTTGCTGGTGGCCGTGGGCCTGCGCGTGGAGCAGGTGTTCTTCATCGCCGCGGTGCCGGGGCTGCTCGGGGTGCTGGCCCTGCTGCTCGTGCGCGAGCCCGAGCGCCCGGTTCCCCAAGCTTCGGCTCCGGGCGCTACCCGCGCGCTCGCACCGGTGCCCCGGCGGCTCGCGTACTACCTCGTGCCCGTCACCCTGTTCGGCGTGGCCAACTCGACGGATGCCTTCCTCCTGCTGAAGCTGACCGAGGAGGGCGCGAAGCCCGAGTTCCTGCCCCTGGCGTGGCTGCTGCTGCAGGCGGTGAAGTCGGCCGTGTCGTTCCCGGCGGGCCGGCTCGCGGATCGGCTCGGGGCCTCGCGGCTCGTGCTCACGGGCTGGTCCCTCTATGCGCTGAGCTACCTCGCGCTGGCGTGGGCCCGGGGGGTGACGCTCACGATGATCGTCATCGCCATCTACGGGCTGTACCACGCGATGGCGGAGGGGGCGGAGAAGTCGCTGCTCACCGCGCTGGTACCGGCGGAGGCTCGCGGGCGCGCCTTCGGCCTGTACAACGGCCTGGTTGGGGGCGCGTCGCTCGCCGCGGGGCTGCTCTTCGGCGCGTTGTGGACGAAGCTGGGGAGCACCACCGCCTTCATCACCGCGGGAGTGCTCGCCGGGCTGAGCGCGGCGCTGCTCGTGGTGCTGCTGCCGCGCGCGCGTCCTCCCGAGGTGGTTTGAGAGCACGCACCGGGGAGCCGCTTCGGGCCGCGGGGACGGTTCCGAGGCTCACCGTGAGCCGCGCACGACCTCCGTGGGCGTCACCCCGAGCACGCGCCGCATGCACCGCGCCAGATGGCTCTGGTGCGAGAAGCCCGCTTCGAGCGCTACCTCCCCCACGGACAGCCCGCCCCGTTGCAGCAGCGTCCTGGCTCGCTCCACCCGGCGCTGCACGACGTACTCGTGCACCGGCAGCCCCGTCGAGCGCTTGAACAGCGTCTTCAGGTGCGACGCGCTGACGCCGGCGACCACGGCCAGCCGGGTCAGGGAGAGGTTCTGGTCCAGGTGGTCCTCGATGTACTCCGTCACGCGGCGCAACTGCGGCTTCGACAGCCCGCGCCCGCGCCCGAGCGGCGCCGGGTAGTGGCCCAGCAGGTGGACCGACAGCGCCAGGCCCAGACTCTCCGTGTAGAGCAGCCCGCCCGGATGGCCGGCCCGGCGGTCCGCTTCGAGCGCCCAGGCGATGTGCTCGATCTGCGGGTCCCTGAACTGGTGCCGGGGCTCCAGCCCCGCGCGGTCGGGGTCCAGCCCCATGTCCTCCGCGGCGCGCCTCAGGAGTGACGGGGAGAGCCTCACGACGACCGCGGAGCTCTCATCATCGTTCTCCCATGAGTCCGATACGCCAGCCGGGATGAGGTCCACGTCCCCATGCGTATAGACGAAGCGCTGGAAGCTGCACGCTCCCCGGACGGGCGGACCGGCGTGGACCTTGAGGCGGTGGTCGGGCAGCGACTCCAGCGTCATCAACCCGGGCGCGGCCGTCTGGAGGTCCACCCGCAGACCGATCCTTGGACGTGGCGCGCCGCCGGGTAACGTCAGGGGGCCGCCGAAGTCCACCGCCTGCTTCTGCCTGTCCATGCCTGCTCCTCCACACCCGTGGCCACCCGCGCCACGCCGCCCACCCGGGACATAGCGCCGGGAGCCCGTCCTCGCCACCGTCCGAACGTGCTCTCCGCGCGTCCGAACGTGTGCGACCGCGAGGGGGCCTCCTCCCTATTCATTGCCGCGTCACCAAGGAGAAGTCCATGAGCGGGTACGCAGGCAAGAAGGCAGTCGTCACTGGCGGGACGATGGGAATGGGACTGGCCACCGTGAAGGAGAAGCCAGCCATCGCGGTGCTGGGCGTGGGCCGTATGGGCTCCGCGCTCGTGAGTGCCTTTCTGAAGCAGGGGTACGGTGTCGACATCTGGAATCGCACGCGGGCGAAGTGCGAGCCTTTGGCCGCTCAGGGGGCCCGTATCGCGGCGACGGTACGGGACGCGGTGGCGGCCGCGGACATCGTCGTGGTGAACGTGAATGACTACGGCACGAGCGACGGGCTGCTCCGGCCGGACGAGGTGACGCGGGCGCTGCGCGGGAAGCTGCTGGTGCAACTGACGTCCGGCTCACCAGGCCAGGCGCGGGAGCAGGCCGCGTGGGCCCGGCAGCACGACGTCCGATACCTGGATGGGGCCATCATGGCGACGCCGGACTTCATCGGGCAGCCGGGGTGCACCGTGTTGTACTCGGGCCCCGCCGAGCTGTTCGAGCTGTGCAGGCCCGTGCTCCTCGTGCTCGGAGGCAATACCCAGTACGTGGGCAGCGACGTGGGGCTGGCCTCCGCGTTGGACAGTGCGCTGCTCATCTATATGTGGGGCGCGCTGTTCGGGACGCTCCAGGGCGTGGCCGTCTGTGAGGCGGAGCAGGTGCCGCTGGAGACCTTCATGGGGTACGTGAAGGCCACCACCCCCGTGGTGGAGGGCGCGGTGATGGATGTGCTGACGCGCGTGCAGCAGGGCCGATTCGGCGGCGATGCGACGACGCTCGCGACGCTCGAAATCCACCACGGGGCGCTGCGGCACCTGCTGGAGCTGTGCAGGGCGCGCGGCCTGCACCGCGAGGTGCCGGAGGCCTTCGACCGGCTCTTCCAGAAGGCCGTCCAGGCGGGACACGGGCAGGACGACTTCGCCGTGCTGACCCGGTTCATGCGCTGAGCGGGCACGGCGTGGGCGTGGCAGGTGTTTGTCACGTCCACGCCACGACCGTGCACAATCGGCGAGGGGCTCGAAGATGCCCGGATGTTATCCTGTCAGCCCTCTCGGGCTTCAGTTGCCTCCATGTGGCTTCCGTAGGAGATGAAGAAACGGTGGGAACGAACAGGACCAGTGACGGCATTGCTTTCGAGGTCGTGGGACAGGGACAGCCCATCGTCCTGTTGCATGGAGGTTCCGGTCGACGGCAGTGGTTCTCCTCCATGGTTCCGCTGCTCCAGGACGACCATCGACTCGTGCTCATCGATCTTCCGGGGCATGGTGAGTCGCGCCACACGCCGGGGGCCTATCGCCTCCAGGACACCGCGGAGTTCGTGAAGAGAGTCCTGGACCACGTCGCCGTCGGCCCGGCGTGGCTGTTCGGACACTCTCATGGCGCGCATGTGAGCCTGGTGCTCGCGGCGGATTCTCCGAGCCTGGTCACCGGTGTCATCAATGGAGATGCGCCGCTGGACCGGGAACGTATGCGCGCACATCAGGCGAAGTCGCGAGAGCTCACGCTTGCCTGGAGAGCGCTCACGGGCAGGGGGCTCTCCCCGGAGCAGGTCGCGGAACGGCTGCTCGAGCTCGAAATCCGGCCGGAGCCGAACCGGAGCGTCCGCTTCAGGGAACTCTTCGGCCCGGGTCACCCCTACATCCTCGAGCTGAGCCGGTCCCTGGCTTGCCATGATGGCGACTTCCTGGACGCGATCCTCGACCGTTTCGACGACACCTATGCCGCCCTGGAGGGCGCGTCTCTTCTCGCGAGACTGCGGTGCCGGCTCGTGTTGCTCCAGGCGGACCCGGCCGCGGGTGGGCTGCTGACGCGGGAAGACATCGACCTGGCAGCGCGAGCCCTGGGGGACGTCACCACGATTCGCCTCACGGGTGTCGGCCATGGGCTCCAGCTGCAGGACCCGAGGCAGGTTGCCGACGCGGTGAGAGCCTCCGTGGCGGCGGAGCCGCGATAGGCGCAACACCCTCCGCGACCCCGGGCTACAGGTCGAAATTCCCGGGCGGCGGCGTCTTCTTCTTCGTGGCGCGCTTGCGGGCCTGGCGCACCTCGTTGCGCAGGCGCTCCGTGGCTGCTGGATCCACCTTCAGCGTGTCCAGGTCCAGCACGTCGCCTTCACGGGCGTCGGGCGGCAGCTCCTCGCGCGGGCGCGTCACCTCGCGTCCGTCCACGATGAGCACGGCGAGCTCTTCCTCGAATCGGTCCAGGGTGACCTTGGGCATGGCGCGGGATGCTCCTCCTCAGGGATTGCAGTCCTTGGCTGGCTCGTAGTGCTGGGCGAGGGCCTCCTCCCGGGAGGGGAAGGAGACCAGGTTCTTCTCCTTGATGCGTTTGGCGGAGCGGCATTCCGGCAGGTGGAAGAGCTTGCGGTTGCGGCTGGCGACGTACTGCGTCTTCCCGCTCTTCTTCGCCGGGACGGGGCGCTCATTCCGGACCGGCTTCGGGGCCGGTGTGGAGCCATCGTCCAGGTCGATGTCCACGCTGCCCTTGCCCCTGACGAGCTCCACGGCCGTGCGTGGAGCCTCGGCCTCCTTGCCCTTCGCCGTCGCGGGCTTCAGGGCCACCAGGGCGGGCTGCGGCACCGGCGCGGAGTCATCGAGACCCGCGAAGGCCTCGCTGGCGCCCGCGGGCGTACCCGCGGGATGCCGCTGCGTGGTGAGGGTGAAGCGCTGGCCGTCACTGATGGCGTGGACCTCTCCATCCCGGTCGGTGCGGAAGACGCGGATCTTCTGGACCACCATCCGATCCAGCATCGCCTTCGCCGGGGTGCCCCGTGAGTTCACGTTCGCGGAGATGATGGCCGCCCCGGGGTGCACCGCATCGAGGAAGGGCGCGCTGGAGGCCGCGCCGTCGCCATGTGCGCCCACCTTCAGCAGCGTGGCGCGCAGCGGAGCCTTGCGTTCGATCAGGTGGCGCTCGGTCTGCTCCCGCGCATCGCCCATCAGCAGGACGGCGGTGTCCTTGTAGGTGAGCCGCAGGACGATGGAGTTGATCTCCTGGGCGTGCTCCCCGACGAGCAGCGGCTCGGTGGGCGCGCGGGGCCAGAGGACGGTCAGCTCCGTGTCACCCCCGAGTGGCAGGCGCAGGGGCTCGTCGGAGGAGGGCGGAGAGGGCGAGAAGACCTCCACCCCGTTGCCCGCCAGCGAGGTGAGCAGCGCGTCGTAGTCCGAGGGGGTGTTGGGCAGCTGGGGCTCGAGCAGCTTGCGCGCCCCCACCGCGCTCACGGCCGCCGCGAGCCCCTTGTAGTGCTCCGAGCGTGGGTGGGTGAGGACGACCAGGTCCAGCTTGTCGGTGAGCAGCTCGGGCAGCCGGTTGGCCAGGTGCGTGCCGGCGGTGGCGGGGCCGGCGTCGACGAGCACCGTGCGCCCGGTGGGCGAGACGATGAGGGTGGCGTCTCCATGGCCCACGTCGAAGAAGTAGACGTGCAGCTTTCCGTCGGCGGGCCTGCCGAAGTAGCGCCGGGCCACGGGGGGCGGGGGCTTCGCTCCGGCGGAAGGAGCGGACGGCTGCTCGCAGGCGCTCGCGAGCAGCACCCCGAGCAGGGCCGCCAGGGTACGGACGTATCGGCTCATGGGTCGCAATCCTCGGCGGCGCGGCGCTCACGCATGGCTTCTTCGCGGGTCGAGTACTCCTTGCGCTCCTTCGTCTTCGCGCGCTTGAGCGTGGAGCAGTCCTCGCGGTGGAACACCTTGCTGCCCTTGAGGCTCACGTAGCCCGGCCCCGAGCTCCGGGCCGAGGCCGCGACCGTGGTCGAGCGCTCCGGGAGGGTGCCCCGGGCGGGGACCACCTGGGGCTGGAGGGCCCCGGGGGCGCGCGAGGCTTTGGTGGGCATGGGGCCGGTGGCGACGGGGCCTTCCACCCGGCCGGGGACGACGGTGGGCGAGACCTTCCCCTTGCTCGGGGTGAGGGTGACGGTGGTGCCGTTGCTCACCGCGACCACCTCGCCCTGGAGGTCCGTGCGGAAGATGTGCGCGCCCGTGGCACCGAGCCGCTGGAGGGTCTCGTTGGCGGGGTGCCCGTAGTCGTTGCCCGCGCCGCAGGAGATGACGGCCGCCTGGGGCTTCACCGCCGCGAGGAAGGGCGCCGTGGACGAGTAGCGCCCTCCGTGGTGCGCCACCTTCAGCACCGTGGAGGTGAAGTCGATGGGCTTGCGCAGCAGGTCCTCCTCCGTCTCCGGCTCCGCGTCCCCCACGAAGAGGAAGGCCGTCTTCCCGTACGTCAGCTTGGCGACGATGGAGTTGGCGTTGACGTCCGAGCGCGTATGCGTGAGGAACGGCTCCTGCGGCGCGCGCGGCGAGAGGATGGTGAGCGTCGCGCCCTCGCCCAGGCCGATGGTGAGGAGCGTCTCGGGCGCGTTCGGGTTGGGCTCGGGCTTCATCACCTTGCCCTCCTTCTCCCTCTTCTCCCTTTTCTCCCTCTTGCCCACCTCCTCTTCCACCACCTTCAGCAGCTTGACGTAGGCCTCGCTCGGGTGGACGAAGTCCGGGTCCATGTAGCGCTTCGCCCCCACCGCCTGGATGACCTTGGCCATGCCTCCCAGGTGGTCCAGGTGGGGGTGGGTGAGGATGACCAGGTCCAGCGGCCCCTGGACGAGCTCGCGCACGCGGGCCACCAGCCTGTCATCGGACTCGGGCGTGCCGCCGTCGATGAGGACCGTCTTTCCGGTGGGGGAGACGACGAGCGCCGCGTCCCCCTGGCCCACGTCGAAGAAATAGACGGTGAGGGGACCGGTTCGAGGCGCGGAGGTGGTGGCCGCCAGGCCCGGCAGGGCGCCGAGCAGGACGACGAGAGCGAGGAGGAGCCTCACGAAGGCCATGGTGGGCGGGACTCTACCCCATGGGGAGGACATCCGTTGCGTGACCTGCACGTGGCCGTCTCGGCGCTTCCCGAGCGGCTCGGACTGGGTTAGACCGCGCCCCATGGCCGAGGCTCAAGACATCCAGCGTCTCGTCGAGGAGATCGCCGACCACGTCCGCCGCAACCCGCCGGCTTCCCAGGCGGGCAGGCAGGCTCGGGAGGCTCCCTCCGTTCGTACCGCCCGCGTCGCACCCGAGTCCATCCGGAGCAACGCCGACCTGGCGCCGTACATCGACCACACGCTCCTCAAGCCCGAGGCCACCCGCGAGGACGTGGCCCGGGTGGCGCGCGAGGCGGTGGAGCACGGCTTCGCTACGGTGTGCGTGAACTCGTCCCACGTGGCCATGGTGGCGGCCATCCTGGCCGGCTCGCGCTCGGTGCCCATCGCCGTGGTGGGCTTCCCGCTGGGCGCGGCCCTCTCCAGCGCCAAGGCCTTCGAGGCCCGCGAGGCCATCGCCGCCGGGGCTCGGGAAATCGACATGGTCGTCCATGTCGGCGCCCTCAAGGCCCGGGACTACACGCTCGTGCTGGAGGACATCTCCCAGGTGGTGGAGGCCAGCCGGCCCTACCCGGTGAAGGTCATCCTCGAGACGAGCCTGCTCTCCCGGGACGAGAAGATCGCCGCCTGTGTGTTGTCCAAGGCGGCGGGCGCGGCGTTCGTGAAGACGTCCACGGGCTTCAGCACCGGTGGGGCCAGCGTGGAGGACGTGGCGCTCATGCGCCAGGTGGTGGGCGAGGACGTGGGGGTGAAGGCCTCCGGCGGCATCCGCTCGGCGGAGGACGCCCTGAAGATGATTCAGGCGGGGGCCAACCGCCTGGGAGCCTCGGCGTCCGTGGCCATTGTGTCGGGCGAGAGGTCCACCGCGAAGTACTAGCCACCGGGTGGAGAGGGCTCGTGACCGAGGCACAGCGCGAGAAGTTCAAGCAGAAGCTGCTGGCGCTCCACGCGGAGCTGACGGGCAGGGCGCCAGCGAAGATCGAACCCAACCGCACGGACGAGTCGCGCGTGGGCGGGGACGAGGACGAGCAGCCGCTCAACGAGATGATGCAGGCCATCGCCTCCAGCCGGAACCGGAACCTGGATGGCATGTTGCAGCGCGTGATGAAGGCGCTGGGCAAGCTGCGCGATGACCCGGACTCCTTCGGCGAGTGCGAGGAGTGCGGAGACGAGATTCCCCCCGGCCGCATGGAGGCCATGCCCTACGTGGAGTTCTGCGTGAACTGCCAGGGTCAGAAGGATGCCCCCAAAGGGGGTCCTACCCGACGCAAGCTCACCGATTACACCTGAAGCCACGCCGGGTCTGACCATCGCTGAACAGACGGGGAAGGCGGCACACGGAACCACGCGTGACCGGCCTTATGGAGGGGTGCACATGGACGTGACGGGATTGAAGGAGAAGGCGGAGGCGTGGCTGCGGGCGGACCCGGACCCGGCCACCGTGGAGGAGCTGCGGGGCGTGCTCGCGCGCGGTGACTGGGCGGACGTGGCGGACCGCTTCGCGGGCGACCTGGAGTTCGGCACCGCGGGCCTGCGCGGCGTGCTGGGCGCGGGGCCCAACCGGATGAACCGCGCGGTGGTGCGGCGCACCACGGCGGGCCTGGCGCGCTACCTCAAGGCCACCGTTCCGGACGTCACCACCCGGGGCGTGGTGGTGGGCCGCGATGGCCGCCGGCTGAGCGCCGAGCTCGCCGAGGACACCGCCTGTGTGTTCGCCGCCGAGGGCATCCCCGCGCACGTCTTCCCCCAGCTGGCGCCCACGCCGCTCACCGCCTTCGCCTGTCTGCACCTCAACGCCGCGGCGGCGGTGATGGTGACGGCCAGCCACAACCCGCCCGAGTACAACGGCTACAAGGTGTACTGGGGCAACGGCGCTCAAATCATTCCGCCTCAAGACAAGGGCATCGCCTCGTTCATCTCGAAGGTGGAGCCCGCCAACCAGGTGGAGCTGCTGTCCGCCTCGGAGGCGCACGCGCGCGGGCTGTGGCGGGACGTGCCGGACTCGCTGGGGGACGCGTACCTGGACGCCATCCTCAAGCTGCGCGTGCACGGGCGCGGCTCCGAGTCGCTCTCTATCGTCTACACGGCCATGCATGGCGTGGGTGGCGTGTGGATGGAGCGGGCCATGAAGCGGGCGGGCTTCACGAACTTCCACGTGGTGGCCGAGCAGCAGCAGCCGGACGGCGCCTTCCCCACCGTGCGCTTCCCCAACCCCGAGGAGCCCGGGGCCATGGACCTGTCCACGGCCACCGCCGAGCGGGTGAAGGCGGAGCTGGTGCTGGCCAATGACCCGGACGCGGACCGGCTGGCGGTGATGGTGCGAGACGGGGCGGGCAAGCTGCGCATGCTCACCGGCAACGAGGTGGGCGTGCTGCTGGGCCACTACGTCCTGGTGCAGGGGCCCACGCGGCGGGGCCGGCCGAACGTCATCACCACCATCGTGTCCTCGACGCAGCTCGGCGCCATCGCCCAGGAGCTGGGTGTCGCGTACGACGAGGTGCTCACCGGCTTCAAGTGGATCGCCAACCGGGCCCTGGAGCGCGAGAAGGCCGAGGGCACGCAGTTCGTCTTCGGCTACGAGGAGGCGCTCGGCTACACGGTGGGCACCGTGACGCGGGACAAGGACGGCATTGGCGCGGCGCTGGTGTTCGCGGACCTGGCCGCGTGGTGCGAGTCGCGCGGGACGACGGTGCCCGGCTACCTGGAGGAGATCCAACGCCGCTTCGGCCTCTACGTCAGCGCCCAGCGCAACTTCACCTTCCCGGGCGCCGAGGGGGCCCAGGTCATCTCGCGCATCATGGAGGGCTTCCGCCGCTCTCCTCCCACGCGCGTGGGTGAGCTCCCGGTGCGCTCCGTGCTCGACTACAAGAAGGGCGAGAAGCTGCCTCCATCCAACGTGCTCGCCTTCGAGCTGGAGGGCGGTGGCCGGGTGACGGCGCGTCCGTCCGGGACGGAGCCGAAGATCAAATACTACTTCGAGCTGAAGGAGACCCTGGGCTCCGGCGAGCCGGTGGAAGCCGCGCGCGCCCGGGGAGAGTCCCGGCTCCGACAGTTCATCGACGCCTTCATCGCGCTGGCGCGCGAGCGGGGGCAGCCGGAGGTGGGTGCGTGAAACGCGGTATTTCGATGGGTGTGTTGTTGGGCCTGCTGTGTGTCTCGAGCGCCGCGGTGGCGCAGGAGGGTGTGTCGTACGGCCGTGGGCAGGGCTGGTCCGTGCTGTCGGGCCAGACGTTGGGCAATGGCACCGCGCTGGTGGGCCAGGTGGGCTGGCCGGGCCTGTCGCTGGGCCTGCTGCACGGGGCCACGAACAAGTTCGACATCGGCGGCAAGCTCAGCTTCAACTACGGCCGCGAGGGCATCGTCACCAGTGTGGTGCCGGGGCTGAAGCTGCAGGCCTGGTTGCGGCTGATGCTGCTGGAGTCGTCGCGGGTGAACCTGGGCGTGAGCTTCGCCCCCGGTCCCTTCTTCTACTTCTACGAGCGCTACACCGACGTGGGCCTGTCGCTGCCCATCGCCTTCACCCTGGGCATCCCCGTGGGCAGCGCGCTCATGCTCAACGCGGGCCTGGACATTCCGTTCTACGTCATCTTCGGCTCGGGTGGCGGCGCCGTCGTCCCCATCCTCGCGGGCGTCGGGCTGGAGTACTTCGTCGACCGCAACCTCGCCGTCACCTTCAACGTGCGGATGGGGCCGTCCATCTTCCCCTACGACGACTTCCGCTACCGGGGCCGGGCCCGCTTCACCATGGAGGCGATGTTCGGCATCGCCTACCGGCTGTAGCCGTCATCTCCGGGCCCGCGAGCGCTACCAGCTCGCGGTGCCCGGGTCCGGCAGCTCCACCGTGACGGTGGTGCTCGTCAGCCCCACGCTCCTCACCCTGAAGCATCCGCCCAGGGTCTCCACCAGCTCGCGCGCCATCTTCAGGCCCGCCTGGGGAGCCTCCCGCGCGAGTGCGGTCGCCTCGGGCCCCGGCAGCTCCCTCGCCGGGTAGTGCACGCGGAAGGTGGGGCCGTAGTCCCCGAAGTCGTCCTGCGGCTCCACCGTCAGCCGGACGGCGCGGGCGTTGTCCGCACCGCTCCTGCGTGCATCCACGGCGTCGGCGATGAGGTGGAGCAGCACCTGCTCCAGCCGCTGCCGGCTCACCCGCGCGAACACCGGCTCCTCCGGCAGCTCCAACTGCACCTCGCGGGTCTCCACGTGCCCGGTGGCCTGGAGCAGGGCCACCGCGTGCCGCGTCAGCGCGCAGACATCCAGGTGCTGCACGTCGGTGCCGTTCAGCGCGCCCGCCGCGCTGAGATGACCGTGGCTCTCGCCGTTCGTCGCCATCATCCGCCGCGGCCCATGGGCCATCGCCACCGCGCTCATCGCGTCACCTCGTGTCTCGTGTGTGTCTGGTTTCACGTCGGGCCCCCTCCCTCGTCCCAGGACGCCGACCTCTCTCCTCCGTCCCCGTCCCCGCCACCCAGCGTCCCAACGCCAGTCGCCGTGCCGAGGGCCCTTCACGACTCCCCTCGGCCTCGCCGCGAACTCACCCCCCTGGCGTGCCACACATTTCATGCGATGCGCGTGCCGTCTGGATTGTCTCCACGCCTCGTACGTCTGGCGGAAGACGGTTGGATGCCTTTGATTGGAAATTCACGCGCTTGAGGCGTCGCGCGTCGTAACGCCCGACCTACCCATCCAAGCCCATGAGAAGGGGGGTGGGTGAGGGCTGACTCCCAGGCTCGGGTGACCCGGGTCCCGTGGGACCCGGACCGGGGAGCCGTGTCCCGTCCTCAGCGGGACTCCTGCTCGTAGGGGGTGCCGAGGGCGGCGGGGGAGTGGGTGCGCTTGCCCTGGAAGGCGAGCAGCACCAGCGTCAGGAGGTAGGGAAGGGCGAGGAGGAAGCCCTGGGGTACCACCTCGGCGAGGCCCGGGGCGCTGGAGGCCAGGCCGATGCGCAGTGCGTTGCCGGCGGCGAAGAAGAGCGAGGCGAAGAAGGCGCCCAGGGGCGTCCACCGGCCGAACACCGTGGCGGCCAGGGCCATGAAGCCGAGGCCGGCCGGGGTGTGCTGCTCGAAGCGGTCCAGCACGGCGGTGGAGAGGGCGGCTCCGCCCAGCCCGGCGAACATTCCGCCGCCCACCACGGCCAACCAGCGCAGCCCCGGCACGGACAGCCCGAGGGTGGCCACCGCGTGGGGCTTGTCGCCCACGGCGCGCAGCCGCAGGCCCAGCGGCGTGTGGTACAGCATCAGGTGGAAGGCGAAGGGCAGCGTCAGGGCGAGCCACGTGAGGGCCGAGTGGCCGGAGAAGGCGCGCAGCAGGGGCACCTGGGACAGGAAGGGCAGGTGCCAGCGGGTGAGCTGCTGGATGGGGGTCGTGCCGTTGGGCCCGAAGAGGGCCTCGAGGAGGTAGGTGCCGCCCGCGAGCGCCACGAGGTTGAGGGCCATTCCGGACACCACCTGGTCCGAGCGCCAGCGGATGCTCAGGTAGCCGTGCACGGCGGCCAGGGCGCCACCGGCGGCCATGCCGGCCAGTACGCCCACGGGGGTGGGGACGGTGATGGCCGCCACGGCCGCGCAGAAGGCGCCCGCGCGCATCATCCCCTCCACGCCCACGTTCACCACGCCGGAGCGCTCGGAGAGCGTGGCCCCCAGGGCGCCGAAGAGGAGCGCGGGGAAGTACTCGAGCGTCGAGGCCAGGAGGGCTTCGATGATTTCAAGCACGGGGCACCTCCGGGCTGGGCTCCGGCTGTTTGTGGGGAGCCGGGGGCGCCAGCCGCCGCCGGCGCAGCAGGGCGAGCCATATCAGCCGGCCCGCCACGAAGAGCAGGGCCAGACCCTGGATGAGCTCGGGGTAGCTCTTGTGCACGCCCAGCAGCTGCATGCGCGTGCCGCCCGCGCGCAGCACTCCGAAGAAGAGGGCGGACAGCGCCACGCCCAGCGGGTGGTTGCCACCGATGAGCGAGATGGCGATGCCGTCGAAGCCGTAGGGGGCGCCCAGCGAGCCCGGGTACCGGAACTCGGTGCCCAGCACCAGCACCGCGCCGGCCAGGCCCGCGAGCGCGCCCGCCAGTCCCATGGCCTCGAGGGTGCGGCGGCCCACGGGAATCCCCGCGGCCCGGGCCGCCTCGGCCCCCAGACCCACCGCGCGTGTCTCGAAGCCCTGGCGCAGCCGCGCGAGCCACACCCAGACGGCCAGTGCCACCGCCAGCGCCAGCGGGAAGCCCAGGTGCAGGCGGGACAGGTCCTCCATCAGCCGGGGAAGCTGGGCGGTGGGGGCGATCTGCTCGGTGCCCGTGGTGGAGAGGTTGGTGCCGGCTCCGGCCCGCAGGGGGCCCACCGCCAGCCAGTTGTCCACCAGGCTCACCGCCACCCAGTTGAGCATGATGGTGGAGATGACCTCGTGGACGCCGCGGGTGAGCTTGAGCACCGCCGCGATGAGGGCCCACAGGCCACCGGCCAGGCCGGCCGCGAGCAGCGCCGCCGGGATGTGCAGCGCGGAGGGCAGCGTCAGTTGCGCGCCCACCACCGCCGCCGCGAGCGCGCCCACCAGCATCTGCCCCTGGGCGCCGATGTTGAAGAGGCCCACCTTGAAGGCCACCGCCACGGACAGCCCGGTGAAGAGGAGCAGGGCGGCCTTGATGGCGGCCTCGCCCAGGGGCCGGGTCAGCAGGGTGACGCGGCCCCCATCGAGGTACGCCGACCAGTCACCCAGGCCGCCGCGGAGCATGTGGAGGTAGGCCCCGGTGGCCGTCTCCGCGTCGCGCGTGAGGGCGATGAACACCCAGCACACCGCCAGGGCCAGGAGCACGGAGAGGACGGAGGGGAGCACCGCGCGCAGCCGGTCACCCATGGGCCACCTCCTGGCCGTTTCCGCCGAGCATGCGGCGGCCGATCTCCCGCTCATCGAACTCGGGGCGGGTGAAGGTGCCGGTGATGCGCCCCTCGAAGAAGACGTAGATGCGGTCGGACAGGGCCAGGACCTCCTCCAGATCCAACGAAACGAGCAGGACCCCCGCGCCCCGGTCGCGCGCCTCGCGCAGCTTCGCCTGCACCTGTGCCACGGCGCCGATGTCCAGGCCGCGCGTGGGCTGCACCACCACCAGCAGCTTCGGCGCCGCGTCCAGCTCGCGCGCCACCACCACCTTCTGCTGGTTGCCACCGGACAGCGCCTGCAGCGGCACCTCCGGGTCCGGGGGCCGCACGTCATAGGCCTTCAGCAGCGCCTGGGTCCGCTCGCGCCGGCCCTCGAAGTCCACCCGGAGCCCCTGGGCGAAGGGGGCCCGGTCCTGCCTCCCCAGGGCCACGTTCTCCTCCACCGTCATGGCCTTCACCACCGCGCGCCACAGCCGGTCCTCGGGGATGTGCCCCACGCCCCGGTGCCGGGCCCCGGCGGGCGTCAGTCCCGTGAGCGGCGCGCCCAACAGGTTGCCGCTCCCCTCGTCCAGGTGGCGCAGGCCCGTGAGCACCTCGGCGAGCTCGCGCTGGCCGTTTCCGTCCACCCCGGCGATGCCCACGATCTCCCCCGCGTGCACCTCCAGGGACACCCCGCGCAGCGCCTGCCGCCCGTCGGCCCCTCGTGCCTGGAGCTCCCTGGCCTCCAGCAACTTCTCTCCCTGGGGCGGGTGGTACGCCTGGGCCTCGGTGGGCGGGACGCGCGACTCGCCCACCATCAGGGCGGCCAGCTCCTGGCTGTTGGTGTTGGCGGCGCGCACCTCGGCCACGAGCTTGCCGCGCCGCATCACCGCCACCCGCTCGGCCACGCTCAGCACCTCGCGCAGCTTGTGGCTGATGAAGACCACCGTGCGCCCGCCCGCCGCCAGACCGCGCGCCACCCGGAAGAGGTCATCCGCCTCCTGGGGGGTGAGCACGGCGGTGGGCTCGTCGAGGATGAGCACCTGGGCGCCCCGGTGGAGCGCCTTGACGATCTCCACCTTCTGCTGCGAGCCCACCGTGAGGGTGTCCACCCGGGCGCGCGGATCCAGCTTGAAGCCGAAGCGCTCGCAGGTGGCGGCCACCTCCGCGCAGGCGCGGTCCATGTCCATCCGTCCCCAGCGCGAGGGCTCGCGGCCGAGCACCACGTTCTCCGCCACCGTCAGGGTGGGGACGAGCATGAAGTGCTGGTGCACCATGCCGATGCCCAGGGCGATGGCGTCCCTGGGGCTGCGCAGGCGCACCGGCTGTCCTTTGACGAGGATGTCACCGGAGTCGGCCTGGTAGAGCCCGTAGAGTACGTTCATCAGGGTGGACTTACCGGCGCCGTTCTCGCCGACCAGGGCGAGTACCTCCCCGGCGCCGATGTCCAGGGACACGTCGTCCAGGGCCGTCACGGCGCCGAAGCGCTTGTGGATGTGCTGGAGGGAGATCAACACAGTCCACCCTTATCAGATGGGAGGTGGGTGACGGCGTGCCTTTCTCCCGGTGCATGCCCGGCCGCCTCCTGCTATGGCCTGTGGCCGTGAGACCCTACGAGCTCATCAAGGCCAAGCGGGATGGAAAGCGGCTGGCGCCCGAGGACATCCGGGCGTTCATCGAGGCGTACACCTCGGGGGCGGTACCGGACTACCAGATGTCCGCCCTCTGCATGGCGGTCTTCTTCCGGGGACTGGACGCGGTGGAGCTCGGCGCCTGGGCGCGGGCGATGCTCGAGTCCGGCGAGGTGGTGGACCTGTCGGACACACCGGGTGTGAAGGTGGACAAGCACTCCACGGGTGGGGTGGGGGACAAGGTGTCCCTGAGCCTGGCGCCCCTGGCTGCGGCCTGCGGGGTGCCGGTGCCGATGATTTCGGGCCGGGGCCTGGGGCATACGGGCGGGACGGTGGACAAGCTGGAGTCCATTCCCGGCTTCCGGATGGACGTGCCGGTGTCCGAGTACCGCCGGCTGGTGCGTGAGGTGGGGTGCTGCCTCATCAGCCAGACGGCCTCCATCGCGCCGGCGGACAAGAAGCTCTACGCGCTGCGGGACGTGACGGCCACGGTGGACTGCATCCCGCTCATCGCCAGCTCCATCATGAGCAAGAAGCTGGCGGAGGGCATCGACGCGCTGGTGCTGGACGTGAAGGTGGGCAGCGGGGCCTTCATGAAGAAGGTGGAGGACGCGCGCACCCTGGCCCGGACGATGATTGGCATTGGCGCGGAGATGGGCCGCAAGGTGACGGCGCTGCTCACGGACATGGATCAGCCGCTGGGCCGCGCGGTGGGCAACGCGCTGGAGGTGGTGGAGGCCGTGGAGATGCTGCGCGGCCGGGCGCCGGAGGACTACACGGAGGTGACGCTGGCCCTCACCGCGGAGATGCTGGTGCTGGGGCGCAAGGCGGCCTCCATCGACGAGGCGCGTCAAAAGCTGGCGCGGGCCATCCAGGATGGGAGCGCGGTGCGCAAGCTCAAGGAGATCGTCCAGGCGCAGGGGGGAGACCCTCGGGCCATCGACGACTACGGACTGCTGCCCCGGGCGCGCTCCACCGTGGACGTGTTGGCGTCGCAGGGGGGCTTCGTCACCGCCATCGACACGGAGGCGGTGGGCATGGCGGCGGTGGTGCTCGGGGCGGGGCGCCAGCGGGTGGACAGCATCATCGATCCGGCCGTGGGCTTCACCCTGCTGCGCAAGGTGGGCGAGCCCGTGAAGGCGGGAGAGCCGCTCGTGCGCATCCACTTCAACGAGGAGGGCCCGGTGAAGGAGGTGAAGGAGCGACTGCTCGCGGCCTATCACTTCGGGCCCCAGGCCCCCGCGCCCCGGCCGCTGGTGGTGGAGCGGTTGGAGTAGGATCCGGAGCGACGATGGGGCTCTACGAACAGGTGCAGGAGACGGTAGGGGCCATCCGGGCGCGGGCCGGCGGCCTCTCGCCCAAGGTGGGCATCATCCTCGGCAGCGGGCTGGGTGGATTCGCCGATGGCCTCGAGGACAAGGTGGTCCTCCCGTACGTGGACCTCCCGCACTTCCCCCACTCGTCGGTGCCGGGCCACGCGGGCCGGCTCGTGCTGGGCCGCGTGCGCGGTGAGCCGATCGTCGCCATGCAGGGCCGCGTGCACGCCTACGAGGGCTATACCCCGGCCCAGGTAGCCTTTCCCGCCCGGGTGCTGTGCGCGCTCGGCATCCACACGCTGGTGGTGACCAACGCCGCGGGCGGGGTGAACCTGGACTTCAGGCCGGGGGACCTGATGGTCATCACCGACCACCTCAACCTCTCGGGATACAACCCGCTGACCGGACCCAACGACGATCGGCTGGGGCCCCGCTTCCCGGACATGACCACGGCCTACCCGGTGGTCCTCCAGTCCCAGCTGCGCGAGTCGGGGCGGCGCATGGGCGTGGAGCTCAAGCAGGGGGTCTACGCCATCCTCGCCGGCCCGGCCTACGAGACGCCGGCCGAGATCCGCATGCTGCGCCACCTGGGCGCGGACGCGGTGGGCATGAGTACCGTGCCCGAGGTCATCGCCGCCAACCACATGGGAGTGCGCGTGGCGGGCGTGAGCTGCATCACCAACCTGGCGGCGGGTATCGGCGGCAAGCCCCTGACGCATGAAGAAGTGGCCGAGACGGCCCACCGGGTGAAGGATCTCTTCACCCGGCTCCTCGAGGACTTTCTTCCCACGGTGGCCCGCGCCGGAGCGAGCAACACATGAACGAGCAGTCCAATGACAGAGTCCGGGTGTCGGATGACGAGCGGCGGGAATCTCCCCGCGTGTCCATGCGCTTCCTCGTGAGGCGGGCGGACACGGCGGACATGTTCGAGTCCCGGGAGGGCAACCTGTCGCTCGGGGGCTTCGCCTGGTTCGGCGCGGCCCTGCCGGTGGGCTCGAAGGTGGAGGTCCGCTTCACGTTGCCTGGTTCCATCGACGAGTTCCACCTCCGGGGCGAGGTGCTGAACGTGGGGCATGGCTCGAAGGGCTCGTCCGCGCACGCGCGCTTCCTGGAGCTGCCGGTGGAGACGGAGATGCGCATTGCCCGCTACCTCGACGACCTCGAAATGGCGGAGTCCACTCCAGGAGGTGGTGCATGAGCGCGGAGATTCCCTGGGAGCAGCTGTTCGAGGCGGCCACGAAGGTGCGCGAGCGCGCGCACGCGCCGTACTCCCGGTTTCCGGTGGGGGCGGCGGTGCTCTACGCGGACGGCTCGGTGGTGACGGGCTGCAACGTGGAGAACTCCTCCTATGGGCTCTCCGTGTGCGCCGAGCGTGGTGCGTTGGCGGCCGGTGTGGCGCAGGGGCGTAGCCGGCCGGTGGCGGTGGCCATCGTGGTGGATACGCCCACCCCGTGCCCACCGTGTGGCATGTGCCGGCAGGTGATGCTGGAGTTCGCCCCGAAGGAAATGCCGGTGCGCAGCCGCAACCTCAAGGGGGACGAGGCGCGCTACACGCTGGGCGAGCTGCTGCCGCACGCCTTCACGAGCGACTTCCTCTAAAGCTACCCGAGCTGGCCCTGGGGTGGGAAGCCGTGCTGCTCCCGCCCCTCGTTTCCGTCGTACTGCATCGACGTCTTGAACAGCTCGAAGCGTCCGTCGGCGGCGAGCGGCGCCACCCGGTTGCGCAGGTCCGCCATCTCCTGCTTCGTCATGGGCTTGAAGCCGCGCGCGATGGCCAGGTTCTGCTGGAGCACCTCGGGGGAGTCGATTCCGCTGATGGTGACGGCCACCGGCAGGCTCATGGCGTAGCGGATGGCCTCCTGGGGGGTCACCACGCCCTTCTTCACCGGCTCGGCATTGCCGCTCAGGCTCTTCATCCCCAGGGGCGCCATCTTCCGCCGGAGGACCTCGGGGAGGACGCGCTGCTCGAAGCTGCGGAAGGTGCCGTCGAACACGTTGAGCGGCATCTGCACCGCGTCGAACGGGAAGCCGTGCTTGAGCATCTCGAGGTGCAGATCCGGGTGCTTGTGCCCGGTGAAGCCCACGAAGCGGACCTTGCCCTGCTTCTTGGCCAGCTCCAGCGCCTCCACCACTCCGCCCTTCTTGAAGTGGAGCTCCGGGTCGTTGGCGTAGACGACCTCGTGGATCTGCCAGAGGTCCAGGTGGTCCGTCTGGAGCCGCCGCAGCGAGTCCTCCAGCTGCTTCATGGCCACGTCCTTGCCACGGCCATGCGTGCAGACCTTGGTCATCAGGAACGCCTTGTCGCGCCGGCCGCCCTGGAGGGCCTTGCCCATGATCTCCTCGGAGCGGCCCTTGTTGTAGTCCCAGGCGTTGTCCAGGAAGTTGATGCCCGCGTCGAGCGCCTCCTGGATGATGCGGATGCCGACCTGCTCGTCCTTCGGTGCGCCGATGTGGAAGCCGCCGATGCCGAGCGCCGAGACCTTCACGCCCGTCTTTCCGAACGGCCGCATGGGGATGGCATCCGGCGCCGGGGCGGCGCTGCCCTGCTGGGCCTCGGCCTCCTCCGCGACTCCAGCTCCCGCGGCGAGCGCCGCCATCCCGGCCAGCTGCAAGAACTCCCTGCGCGACGAATCCATTCTCTCCTCCGGTGACGAGCCGCGGCCCATGCTGGTGCAGGGTGGCGCGGCGCGGCACCCCCTCGCATGCGCCTGTGTCGGGTGGCGTATAGGAGGGAGCGCGCGGAGGAGCTCACGGCCACCCGGGGACGAGTGGCCGTGGGGCACGTCGGTGGTTCAGAACTTGAAGTTACCGTCGCTGCGCGTGGCGGTGCCGCCACAGGCCGGAGTGGTGAACTCGCGGTTGCCACTGCTGGTGGTCTGATTGCTCTCCCAGGCCGCGGTGGAACCATTCCACTTCACGTACTTGTACTGGGTGGCGGTGGAGGGCGGGAGGTTCGCCGTGCCGCTCCAGGTGGCGTTGGCGCCGGTGCCCTGGATGGTCAGCTTGAAGCCATTGGCCGGGGTCCAGTTGCCCAGCACTGTCTGGTTGCCCACCACGTAGAGATTCTGGCCGAGGGTGGTGTTGGCGTTGGCGATGCTGAAGGTCACCGGCACCGTGGTGCACGTCCCGCCACCACTGCCCTTCGTCCACACCGCGTAGCCGCTCCCGGACGCGGCGATCGTCCAGCCGGTGCCAGGGTTCCAGTCCGTGCCGCCGATCTTCATCGCCGTGTTGCCGTTGATGATGGCCGCGTACAGGCCGTTCTCGGCCCGCTGGATGGACACCGCCGACGTCGAGGTGATGCCCTGCGCCTTGCGCACGTCCATCAGCGCCTTGATCTCCGCCTTGAGGTTCCAGTTATAGATGTGCGGGTAGTACACGGCGGGGATGCCGGGGTGGGTGAGCACGTAGGCGTAGCCCTGCATCACCTTGTCGCAGGGCACCGGCCAGTGGCGCTGCCCGACGGTGCAGTTCTCGCTCGGCCCCGTGTCGTGGTTGTCCACGAACGTCACCATCTTCTGCGCCCACCAGCCGATACCACCCGCCGGCTTGCCCGCGCCGTCCCTCAGCCGTCCGTACTCGTTGGCGGACAGCGCCTGGTTGAGCAGGCCCTTGGTCGTGAAGTCGAACACGCCGCACGCCCCGCCCGTCCCATCGACGTAGTTGATCAGCAGCTGCCGGTGGGCGTCCACGTTGCCGTAGTTGAGGTCGGTCCACACCTCGCCCACGCAGAAGTCCGGCGCCATGGCGTCGTGGTAGATCTTCGCGTAGCCCGGCGCGTAGCCCTTGGAGTAGTCGTAGCGGATGCCGCTGAAGCCCACGCCCTTGAGCCGGCTGGTCAGCCAGTTCTTGATGTCTCCCTGCACCACCTGGTTGCTGTGATCCAGGTCACGCGCGGCGCCGTAGCCATCCCCCGAGTCCGGGGCGCCCGTGCCCTGGCCCCACTCATCGTTGGACGTCACCGCGTAGCTGCCCCAGCTGGGGTTGGTGAAGTCGGCCCAGTTGGCGGTGCCCACCCGGTGGTTGATGACGACATCCGCGACAGCCTTCACCCCACTGTTGTTGAAGGCGGTGATGGCGTTCTTCAGGTCGGTCTCGCTGCCATAGCTCGAGTTGAGGACGTTGAGCTGCCGGGGCAGATAGCCTTCCTTGGCCGCCGAGTCGCTCGGTGGCGGGAACCACACGTGCGTGAAGCCCATGGAGCCCAGGTCCGACGCCTTGCTGGAGAGGGTGCCGTACCAGTTGGGGTTCGCGGCACTGGCTGAGTTCCAGTGGAAGCCCTGCACGAGGATGGCGGTGCTGGCCTGGGCTTGCTGCGTGGCGGCCTGGACCGGGGTGGCCTCCGTCAGCACCGCGGTACATGCAACCGTGACAAGACAGGGGATGACTCTCTTCATGCAAACTGCTCCCGGGGTAAAGATTTACTACTGCGGGTGCGTTTTGCTGAGCGAGAAACGGTCTGTCAAGTTTTTCAGAAAGTAATTTATTTACGGATATGACGGGCCTTTGGGAGATGTCCTGTCGGATGCAGAACGAAGCCCCGGGCGGGTGGGGGAGGCGGTCCGTGATAAGACCCGGGGGACCGTGGACCTGCTCCTGACCAACGGCCTGATCGTGACCATGAACCGCGAGCGCGAGGTGCTCGCGGAAGCCGATGTCCTCATCCAGGATGGGCGGATCGCCCGGTTGGGGCGGAACATCCGCACGCGAGGCGCGGGCCTGCGCGTGCTGGACGTCACCGGCAAGGTGGTGCTGCCCGGCTTCATCCATGGGCACCTGCACGCCTGTCAGACGCTCTTCCGCAACCGCGCGGACGGGCTGGAGCTGCTGGACTGGCTGCGCGAGCGCATCTGGCCCTTCGAGGCCGGGCACGACGCGGACTCCCTGAGGGCCTCGGCGGACCTCACCTTCGCGGAGCTCATCCGCTCCGGGGCCACGGCCGCGCTCGACATGGGCACGGTGCGCCACTACGACGCCGTCTTCGAGTCCGCCCGGGACTGCGGCTTCCGGCTCACCGGCGGCAAGGCGATGATGGACGCGCCCGACGTGCCCACCGGCCTGCACGAGTCCACGGAGGCCTCGCTGGCGGAGAGTCTGGCGCTGCTGGAGCGCTGGCACGGCACCCACGGGGGCCGGCTGCGCTACGCCTTCGCGCCGCGCTTCGTGCTCTCCTGCACGGAGAAGCTGCTCAAGGAGGTGGCGCGCCTGTCCCGGGAGAAGGGCGTGCGCATCCACACCCACGCCAGCGAGAACCGCACCGAGTGCGACGTGGTGCGCGAGCGGGTGGGCCGGGACAACATCGCGTACTTCCACGAGCTGGGCCTCACCGGCCCGCATGTGACGCTGGCCCACTGCGTGTGGCCCACCGAGGAGGAGCGGGGCCTGCTACGGGACTCGCGCACGGTGGTGTGTCACTGCCCCGGCTCCAACCTCAAGCTGGCCTCGGGCATCGCCCCGGTGCCCGAACTGCTGGACGCGGGGGTGACGGTGTGCCTCGGCGCGGACGGCGCGCCCTGCAACAACAACCTGGACATGTTCGTGGAGATGCGGCTGGCGGCGCTGCTACACAAGCCACGGGTGGGGCCCCGGGGCATGCCTCCCGAGCGCGTGCTGGAGATGGCCACGCTCGGCGGCGCCCGTGCGCTGGGCCTGGAGGCGGAGGTGGGCTCGCTGGAGGAGGGCAAGCGCGCGGACATCACCGTGGTGGACCTCTCCGAGCTCCACACCACCCCGTCAGATCCCCGGGACGTGCTCTCGCCGCTCGTCTACTCCGCCCAGTCCCGTGACGTGGTGCACGTGGTCATCGACGGGAAGCTCGTCCTCAAGGACCGCGTCCTGCGCACCCTGGATGCGGCCTCCGTGGCCTCCAGCGCCCGCCAGCACGCCGGGCGTATCGCCTCCCGGACCCGCCGGTGAGGCCGTAGCCACCTTGTGGGTGGGGGTTGCTCGCACTCCGAGCGAGCCTGGGGGGCCTCCGGGCGTCGGCTGGCAATCACCGCCGTTCGCCGAGCGTAGATCCGAGGCACACGCCATACGTGGAAAGACGGTGGGTTGGTGTAAGGTCGTCGGGACTCGGTTTTGGGAGGAGGTAGTCAGCCGCCATGTGGCATCGGTTCAGAAGGGCAATGCGGAGCTTCTTCGGTTTCTTCGTCTCCTCCATCGAGGACCCTGAGCTCATTCTCGAGCAGAACGTTCGTGACCTGAACGATCAGGTTCCGAAGATGAACGAGTCCATCGCCATGGTGCGGGCGAACGTGACGCTGCTGGAGAAGGAGAACGCGAAGTACAACCAGGACATCCGGGAGCTGACGGCCAAGGTGAAGGCGGCCATCCAGGCGGGACGTGACGACCTGGCGGCGCAGTACGCCACCAAGCTGCAGACGGAGAAGGCGGCGCTGGAGCGCAACGAGCAGCAGCTGGCCACGGCGAAGCAGGCGTACGAGAAGGCGCTGAACCTGAAGAAGGTCTTCATGCGCGAGAAGGAGAAGAAGACGCAGGAGGCGATGAACGCCATCCGCGATGCGCGCCGCGCCCAGTGGCAGTCCAAGGTGGCCGACGCGATGGAGTCCTTCACCGTCGCCGGCATCGACCAGACGCACGACGAGATGCTGCGCAAGGTCCAGGAGAAGGCCGCCGTCAACGAGGCGCGCATGCAGATGGCGCTCGAGTCGGTGGACCACCAGGCCGTGCAGATCGAGGAGGACGCCGAGCGCCTCCAGGCCATGGATCTGGTCAAGCAGATGAAGATGGAGATGGGCCTGGACAGCCCCGCGCCGGTGTCCGAGGTGGGTGGTGGCACCGAGAAGACGATCGGCAAGAAGGTGGAGATCAAGTAGTCCCGTGGGACGGAGGAGGCCGCTCTGATGGCAGTGCAACGCGGACCCGGCCTCACCCCGTTCATCGCCCTGTGTGTCCTGGCGGTGGGGTACCTGGTGGCCTCGCGGCTGGGGTACCTGGACCGGCTGCAGGCGCGCTTCTTCCCGGCGGCGAAGGAGGCCGTGCGCCTGTCTCCGGGAGACTTCCCCGCGGGAGTGGCGGCACCGGTGGCGGACGTGGCCTCGGTGCCGCTGAGGCCCACGCTCATCGGCTTCACCGCGCGTGGCTCGTCGGCGGCGCTGCTGCTGGCCACCGGAGGGGCCTCGACGCTGGACAACCCCGGGCCACCGCCGGGCGCGGCGCAGGGCGTGTTGAAGACGGCGTACGCCATGGACGCGCGCGCCGTCATCTTCCCCACCGAGGAGGAGCTGCGGCAGGCGCTGTCGGTGGGTGCCGAGAACGGTGGCGTGGACATGGCGGCCATCTCGGTGGACCGGCTGGCGGCGTGGATGCCGTCGCTGCGGGACGCGGCGCCACGCACGGTGATGTTGCTGGGACGCAGCCGCGGGCAGGAGGCGCTGGCGGCGGTGGGCGTGCCCGACCTGGCCTCGCTGCGAGGCAAGCGGCTGGGGGTGTACCCCACGAGCTCCTCGTACTACTTCACGCTGTGGGTGCTGTCGCGCGCGGGCCTGCGCATGGCGGACGTGCGGTGGGTGGATCTGCCCTCCACGCTGGACGCGGGCCGGGCGTTGCGCGAGGGCCGGGCGGACGCGGTGGCGGGGCTGTGGGGTGACGTGGAGCTGGCGGCGCGGGACAGGGGCGGCGCGGTGCTGGCCACCACGGCGGATGCGCCGCATCTGGTGGCCACGGTGCTGGTGACGCGGGGCGACTACGCCGCGCGCTATCCGGACGCGGTGCGCCGGATCATCCGCGGGCTGCTGGACACGGGCGGCGCCGTCCTGAAGGAGCCGGGGCCCGGCGCGCGGCTGTTGGGAGAGGTGGCGCCCTACCTGGGAGACCCCACCGAGGCCATCCGCAGCGCGCCTCCGGCGACACTGGCGGACAATCGGGCCTTCTTCGGGCTTTCCGGCGAGGCGCCCGTCACCTATGACGAGCTTTTCCAGAGTGCCTCGGCGCTCTACCGGAAGATCAAGCGCACGGCGGCGGTTCCGCCGGCCGAGGACACCCGCGACCTCGGAGCGCTGAAATACGTGTCGGAGGCGCGAGGGCCCTGAGCCCTCTGTCCGCGAGGCGCCTCCCCTGGCGAGGACTTCCGTGGCCCGCACTCCGAACTTCCTGAAGGCCGCCTTCTTGATGCCCGCCAACCTGGTGGGACTGCTGACCGCTGGAGCGTCCTCGGCCATGACGGGAGAGCTGCTGCCGTCGTTGGTGGCGCTCGGGGTGGAGGGGGTGTACCTGGGGGTGGCTCTCTCCTCGAAGCGCTTCCGGCGCGCGGTGCGCGCGAGCCAGCCGGGAGCGAAGGAAGAGGCGGCGGCGCGGCAGCAGATGGAGGCGCTGCTGGCGGAGCTGGCCCCCTCGCAGCGCGAGCACTACCAGGTGCTGGTGGGGCTGAAGGAGAAGATCCTCGCCAACTACGCGAAGCTGCCCGGCGGGCGGGTGCTGTCGGCGAGCAGCGAGCAGCGGCTGGACACGCTGCTGACGTCGTTCCTGCGGCTCATCTCCACGCTGAACCAGTACCGCAACTATCTCAACTCGGCGGAGCGGCAGTCGCTGGAGAAGGAGGTCCGCCTGCTGGAGGCGGAGGTGGCGCAGGAGGCGAACCCGCGGCTGAAGGATGTGAAGGAGAAGCGGCTGGACATCCTGAAGCGGAGGCTGGCGCGCTTCGAGCAGGCGAGTGAGAGCCGCGAGGTGGTGAGCCACCAGCTGGCGAGCATCGAGGATTTGATGCGGCTGACGCACGAGCAGTCCATCGCCATTCGAGATCCGGAGACCGTCAACCGGCAGCTGGATGCGCTCAGCGCCGAGGCGCACGCCACGGACGAGACGGTGCGCGAGATGGAGCGCTTCCTCGACTTCACCGAGGAGACCTCGGGCCCGATGCCGCACGGCACGCGCGTGCGGTAGGGGACACCGCGCGGCGTGAGCCGTTTCAGGGCCTCGGTGGTTCTCCGCATACTGGCTTCCGGGAGTTCCGGCTCACTGAGGCACCATGCAGGGGAGGGTCCTGGGGCGATTGCTTCTCGCCGGGGCAATGGCGCTCCTCCTGGAGGCGTGCGCGACGGCTTCCGGTGGGCACATTCCACCGTCTGCTTTCGAGTTCCACGAGGTTGTGTCCAAGGAGGGCCGGGAGGCGGGAGGGTGGAAGATTGCCCAGGTGAACATCCTGTTGGCTCGTGTCTCCAGGCTCAGGCCCTTGAATACCTGGTGTGATGTCGAGGTGGGAATTCCCATCACGAATTGGGAGCGCTCCATCTCGGATTCGCTTGCTCAGACGCAGGCCGCGGAAGCCTCGGACGAAGCGGCGCAAATCGTCCTGCGCGGGAGTGTGACGTTCTCCGCCATTGCTTGTCGGGAGTTCAGAAACGAAACAAGGCGTCTGCTGGATGTGAGCATCAAGGGCGTCAGGGTGACGAAGTTCATGACGCTGGGCATCAAGCCCAAATCCTTCCCAGAGGATTGAGAGGTCGGACGGTATGGATGCGCGTTTCTCCGCGAAGGCTCTCGTCGATCTCGTGCACCGTTACTACCCAGCGGGGATTCATGGAGATGACCCCCGGCACAGAGAGAGCGAAGAATACAAACGGTTGACCGCGGCGCGTCTGGCGGCACAGAAGGATGACGGAGCTTGGAAGGAGTTCCGGCGGCGTGTTCGCGAGCAGCTTCCCGAATGCAGACAGTGGGAGTTGCCGGGCCTTCTCTACGACCCGAGTCGCCGCCTCCGCGTCCACCTGCCGCTTTCCCAGGTGTCGGAGGGCGAGCATAAGGATGTCGCTGTGCTCACGAGCATCCTTGCTCCGGTGCATCTCATCTACGCTTCTCATACCGTCAGCACGGGCGAGGAGACCTCGGAGTCCCGTGCTTTCTTTGCCCCTTTGCCACCCGAGTTCCAGTCGCTCGAGGCGAAGCTGGACGCGCTCGTGCGTGACTCGTTCGGGACCGTCCGGTTGCCCAACGAGATTCTCTTCACCCCCGTGCCGGACCTCCAGGTCGGCAACACCGACTTCGGAAAGGTGCAACTCCTCCACTGTCTCTTCACCGATAACATCTGGTGAGCCTCCCCGCGGCGGGCTCTCCTGGTAGGAGGACCTGATGCTGCTGACGCGCGACGGGCCCGCTGCCGCACGGCACGCGCGTACGGTAGGGGACACCGCACGACATGGGCCGTTTCAAAGCCTCGGCGGTTCTCCGCATACTGGCTTCCGGGAGTTCCGGCTCACGGAGGCACCATGCAGGGGAGGGTCCTGGGACGATTGCTTCTCGCCGGGGCAATGGCGCTCCTCCTGGAGGCGTGCGCGACGGCTTCCGGCGGACACATTCCACCGTCTGCTTTCGAGTTCCACGAGGTTGTGTCCAAGGAGGGAGCGGGGCCAGGAGGGTGGAAGGTGGCCCAGGTGAACATCTTGTTGGCTCGGATTTCCGAGTACAGGCCGTTGCAGGCCTGGTGTGATGTCGAGGTCGGAGTTCCCATCACCAACAAAAAGCGCTCCATCTCCAACACTGTTGCGCAGAAGCGGTCATCAGAAGCCGCGGACGAGGCTGCTCAGGTGATTCTGCTCGGGAATGAGACGATCTCGGCCCTCGCCTGCAAGCATTTCAGGGAGGAAATGCTGCGGGTGCTATTGGTTTCCATCAAGGGCGCCACCGTGACGAAGTTCATCACGCAGGGAATCGAGCCAAAATCCTTCCCTGAGGATTGAGAGTCAGACGGCATGGACGAGCGTTTTTCCGCGGAGGCCCTCATCAAGCTCGTGCGTCACTACTACCCATCCGGGATTCATGGGGATGACCCGAGACACAGGCAGAGTGAGGAGTATCGGCGGTTGGATGCAGTGCGCCGGGCAGCGTTGGAAGACACGAGGAATTGGAAGAGCTTTCTCCAGCGTGTTCACGAGCTGGTTCCCGAGTGCATCCTGTGGGATTTGCCTGGTCCTCCCTATGATCCGAGCCGCCGTGTCCGCGTTTATCTACCGGACTCCCTGGTGCCGACGGGCGAGCACAAAGCCGTCGTGGTGAGCACGAGCCTCCTGGCCCCTGTCCATCTCCTCCACGCCTCTCAGGAGGTGGATTTGGACGAGGAACGGTCGACATCTCATGCCTGGTTCCCTCCGCTTCCTCCCGAGTTCCAGTCGCTCGAGGCGAAGCTGGACGCGCTCGTGCGTGACTCGTTCGGGACCGTCCGGTTGCCCAACGAGATTCTTTTCACCCCCGTGCCGGACCTCCAGGTCGGCAACACCGACTTCGGGAAGGTGCAACTCCTCCACTGCCTCTTCACCGATAACATCTGGTGAGCCTCCCCGCGGCGGGCTCTCCTGGTAGGCTGTGCGCCTTTCCGTCTCGTCGAAGGGGACCCGATGCTGCGCCGCTATATGGGAGACAAGCCGAAGCGCGAGTACACGAACTCGTGCACGCCGTGCATGGCGCTCAAGCAGCAGGTGGCCTGCAACGAGCTGTGCTGCCGCCACTTCCTCGTGATGATGGCCCAGGAGGACCTCGACGAGGGGCTCCTTCCCCAGCCTCCCTTCCTCGATGTCCTCAAGAAGGCTCCCTCGGGCCACTGCTTCTACTTCGACGAGAAGACCACCGCCTGTGGAGCCTGGGACAAGCGTCCCCTCGTCTGCCGCTCCTATGACTGCCGCGATGATGGTTTTCGAGCGTCCATGGTCCGTGACCATGTCAACCCGCCCGAGGCCCGCTTCGTCTCCGACGAGCCGCGCACCTGTGAATGCTGCGGGGCCGGGCTGACCTTGGTGATGGGGTGCGCGGCCTCGTGTGATGGGCTCGCCGTGTGCATCGCTTGTGGCGCGGGATACTCCGTCGCCTTCCACTACGCGGAGCGGCGCTTCGACATCCGCTACGTCTCGGACCTGGAGCCCCGCAGGCGGCGCGAGTACCTCCTGCAATCGTTCCTCTACCGCGCCCGCTGGGCGGAGGCCCTCGCCGTCCTGGATGAGCTGATCGCGCAGACTCCCGACCGGGAGGACCTGCGCCTGGAGCGTGCCGTCGTTCTCGCCGAGCTGGGCAGGCGGGATGAGGCCCGCCGGCTGCTGGAGGCCAGTCCGCTCCTGGATGCTTCGCTCGAGTTGGCCTGGCTCGACCGCCTCGACGGCCGTCTGGATGAGGCTCGGAATCGGCTCGAGGCCGTCTTCCCCCGTCTCCCCGAGGGCTCACGGGTTCGCGCCATGACTCAGCTCGGGAAGGTCGCTCGTCAGCAGGGGGACGCCAGCAACGCGGCCCTCTGGTTCGTGAAGGGGTTCTCCCTCCACCGCAAGCACCTCCGCCCGAACGCCGCGCTCAAGGAGTTCGTCATGGAGATGTCCCGGGGTTCCGAGCACGAGCGCGCCGCCGTGCAGGTCGCCCTGGCCGGACAGGACGTGGCTCCGGACCTGCGACGGGATGTTCAGGGCGAGTAGTGGGGTTCAACCCTGGATCCGCCAGACCCTCACCCCGTCCCTCTCCCAGAGGGAGAGGGCTGAACCCGAGGACTCCCTTTTCCCCTCCCGAAGGGCGTGGGGTGGCGGCTTGGTCGGCCCCTGGACGGGTTGCCCGTGCCCTCCGCACGAATGAATTTGACTCCGGGCCCCGGGCCGTCTGCACTCCCGCTCCTATGCTCCGCCGCGCCTCACCCTGGCTCCTGCTCCTCTTGCTCGTGTTCGCCGGCTGCTCCCGTTGCGGCGAGAAGCAGGGCGCGCTCGGGACCAAGACGAGAGACCCTGCCCGCTTCCTTCCTCGCGCTGCCCAGGCCGCCCTCGTCGTCCCCGATCTCGGCGCCCTCGGTGAGAAGCTCGCCCGCTTCCAGAACCTCAAGCTGGCCAACTTCGTCGCCCAGCTCCAGAACGCCCAGTCCGCCGAGGCCTATGTCTCCAGCGTCATGCGTCAGGTGGGGGTGGACCTGCGCAACCGTCAGGCCATGGAGGCCGCTGGCATCGACCCCTCCCGCGGCGCCGGTGTGGCCCTGCTCAGCGGCGGCCAGGCCTTCTCCGTGCTCGGCGTGAAGGATGAGAAGACCCTCACCGAGACCTTCTCCAAGCTCGCTCGTGACCGTCTCGGGGCCTCTCAGCGCGCCGAGCAGAAGAGCCCCGGTGGTACCCTCGTCAGCTTCAGCCGGCCCGGCGCGCAGCAGCCCTCCCTGGGCCTCCTCTTCTCCGAGGGTTATGCCCTGCTGGGCGCGGGCCCCATGGTGGCCCAGCTCTCCGGCTACGCCACGCTGCCCGCGGACAAGTCGCTCGCGCAGGAGCCGCTCCTCTCCGCCTCCCTCGAGCGGCTTCCCGCCGAGCGCGACTTCTACGCCTTCCTCCCCGGAGGCGTCGGCTTCCTCGTCCCGGCTGGCACCACCCAGTCCGTCACCGTGACGGGCTCGCTCGGCGAGCGCGCCGTGACGCTGCGCATGGACTCGCCGTGGCCGGACACCCAGGCCTCGCTCTCCGCGCTCGTCCCGCAGCAGGCCCCGGAGCTGCTCGGTTATCTGCCGGAGGACAGCTTCCTCGTGGCGCGCTACCGGGGAGACCCCTCGCAGCTCAACGGCATCTGGCCCTACCTCGCCGGCTCCTACGTCACCCGCGCGGTGCAGGAGAGCGGCTTCGACGTCAAGGGCGAGGTGCTCGACAAGCTGAAGCCGGGCCTCGTCGCGGGCGTGGCCCTGGCTCCCACCGTGCAACTCACCGGGGGCCTGCCCTCGTTGGATCCGCGGCGCACCAACCCCTTCCGCTACGTGCACCTCGTGGCGGTGGGCGAGGCCAAGGACACCACCAGCTTCCCCGCCACCCTGGAGAAGCTGCCCGCCATCGCCCCGCGTTTCGGCGCCGAGGTGAAGTCCGCGGACCTCGCCGGCCAGCGCGTCTACCTGACGTCCTACCGGCAAGGGGAGGGCGCTCACTTCGCCGCAGTGGGGGACAAGCTGACGCTCGCCGCGCCCCAGTCCCGCCTCGAGGCCGCGCTCACGAAGCTCGAGGGCCCCGCCGGCAACATCCCCGTGGCCGAGGACCTGCGCGGTGTGCTCCAGGGTCCCGTGCTGGGCGCGGTGGTGGACCTGCGGCGCCTCGCCGACGCGGTGAAGGCGCTCCCCTCCGAGGCCTGGGGCATCGGTGGCTTCGCCATCAAGGCGACCACGGTGCGCTGGCTGGACGCCACGGATGACCTACGCGCGGTGACGCTGGGCCTCTCCGAGAAGGAGAAGGCCCTGCAAGCCGAGCTCACCCTCTGGTTGGCACCCCATTGATACGCGCACGCGACATCGTCAAACAGTACAGGGATGGGGACGGCACCGAGGTGCGCGTCCTCGATGGCCTCTCGCTCGACGTGGCGGACGGTGACTTCGTCGCGGTCGTCGGCCCTTCCGGCAGTGGCAAGTCCACGTTGCTGCACCTGCTGGGCGGGCTGGACGTGCACTACCAGGGCGAGGCCGAGGTGGCCGGCGTGAAGTTGTCCGGCCTCGAGGACAAGGAGCTCGCGCGCTTCCGCAACCAGCACGTGGGCTTCGTCTTCCAGTCCTTCCACCTCATCCCCAACCTGTCCGCGGTGGAGAACGTGCTGATGCCCTCGCACTTCGGCCCCGTGACCGTCGAGGCCCGCAGGCGCGCCGAGGCCCTGCTCGACAGGGTGGGACTGCTGGCCAAGAAGGATCGCGCTCCGATACGGCTCTCCGGCGGCGAGCGCCAGCGCGTGGCCATCGCCCGTGCCCTCTTCACCGGACCCAGGCTCCTCCTGTGTGACGAGCCCACCGGCAACCTCGACGCCGCCACGGGCGCTGGGGTCATCTCGCTCTTCCAGGAGCTGCACCGCGAGGGCCTCACCCTGCTCGCCGTCACCCACGAGGAGCGGATGAGCTCGGCGGCCAGGCGCGTGCTCCGCCTCAAGGAGGGCCGGCTCGTCGAGGAGCCCCAGGCGGCGCTCGCGGGAGGTGCGTCATGAGGTTGGCGGCGCTGTCCCACCTGGTACGGCAGAGCCTCGTGCGCGAGCGGCGGGGCGCGTTCTTCTCCGCCTTCGGCGTGGCCATGGGCGTGGGGGCGCTCGTCTTCTTCCTGGGCCTGGGTCTGGGGGTGGGCCGCGTCATCCGCGAGCGCATCTTCCCCTCGGACGCGCGGCTGGTGGACGTGGTGCCCCCGGCGGTGTCGCTCGGCTCGTTCCTCGGGGGTGGCAAGCTGGACACCGTCATGGTGGAGCGCCTCCAGGCACTGCCCGACGTGGAGAAGCTGTACCGGAAGATGAACGTGCGCGCCCCCGCGGCGAGCCGCTACGACGGCGACTTCTTCGGCCGCAAGCTGCGCATGGGCGTGGACGTCCTCGCGATGGGGGTGGACCCCGGCCTCGTCGAGGGCGATGTGCGGATGAACAAGTTCGTGGACCCCGGGCCCGGTCAGCCCCTCCCGGCCGTCATCTCCACGCGGCTGTTGGAGATCTACAACAACACCTTCGCCCCGGCCCGCAAGCTGCCGAGGCTCGCGCCGGACATGCTCGTCGGCTTCACCCTGCCGGTGGACTTCAACCGCTCCTTCGTGTCCGCCCCACTGCCGGGAGCCCCGGTCATCTCCTCCCAGGTGCAGGTGGTGGGCGCCTCCGACCGGGCGCTGCTCGCGGGCGTCACCATTCCCCTGGACTCGGCCATCCGCCTCAACCGCGAGCTGGGCCAGGACACGGAGACGTACTCCGGTGTCACCCTGGTGGCCTCCAGCCCCGGTGCCGTGCCGGGCCTGATCGAGGCGGTGAAGGAGATGGGCCTGGAGATCGACGACCAGGAGCGGCGGCTCGCGGAGAACGTGGGCGCGGCGGTGGCCCTCACCACGTCCGCGCTGGCGCTGCTGTCCATCCTCATCTGCGTGCTCGCGGCGGTGAACATCGCCCACGCGTTGAGTGCCTCGGTACGCGCCCGGGCCAAGGAGATCGGTGTCATGCAAGCGGTGGGGGCCTCGCGCTCGGACGTGCGCAACATCGTCCTCGCCGAGGCGGGCGTGGTGGGGCTGGCCGGAGGCCTGCTGGGCACGCTCGCCGCGCTCCTGCTGGCGGTGCTCGTGGATCGGCTCGCGTCCTCCTACCTCCCGCAGTTCCCCTTCAAGCCCGACAGCTTCTTCTCCTTCCCCTGGCCGGTGGTGGTCGGAGGCGTGGTGCTCGGCCTGCTGGCCGCGGTGGCCGGCGCCTGGTTCCCCAGTCACCGCGCCGCCGCCACCGACCCCGCACGCACGCTCGCCGGATGACGCTGCCCAAGACCAGGACGCTCCTCGCCAACGTCGTCTGCCTGCTGGTCCTCGCGTGGCTCTACGGGGGAGACCTGAGCGACGCCCTGCGCGCCCGGAGCGCCGAGGTCTCCGCCTTCCTCGCGCCCCCTCCGCTGGTGTGGCCCGCCGTGGTGCTGGCCGCCACGGGGGTGGTGCTCGGGGTGGTCGTCTGGGGCGTCCTGCGTGGACGGGGCGAGGGCTTCAAGGGCTACCGGCTGTTGCCCATCGTCCTGGTGGGCGCGCTCTTTCTCGACCTGGTGCTCATGGAGAGCCAGGTCCCGCTGCGCTCCGAGGACGTGGCCACCCTGTCCCTGCGTCACCTCCAGGAGCAGGCCCAGGCCCTGAGCCATGGCCGTACCGTGCCCTCGGAGCCGGAGGTGCTGCGGCCCCTGGTGGCCGACATGGGCCAGCCTCCCTACCTCGTGCGGGGGACTCGCGCGCCGTCCTGGTCTCTCCAGGTTCGTCAAGGGTGCCAGGGTCCCGTCCGGGAGGCCCCGGGTCTGGCGGTGGGAACGTTCATCTACTGCGTGGCCCCCGGGGGCGAGCTGGCCTGGATCACCCTGGTCGGCTTGCCGGCGGGCGAGCGCTTCGGCCTTCCCTCGGTGGTGTCCGGCGAGGGGGAGCCGCACGTGGCGATCGTCCAACCCATACCGCCAGAGGAAGGGGAGGCGCCGGAGCCCTTCCGGGAGCCATCGGGTGCACCGGCCGCCGATGTTGCTCCTCAGGCTACGGACGCTGGGGAGTTGGCTCCGGCCCCCAGCCCCTGAGGACCCCCGGGGAACGACCCCATGGTTGACCCTATGGAGGGGCGGTCGATAGGCTCGGCCTCCAAACACCGAGCCACGTACGCCCGTGACGACCACTCAACCGAAGCGGCAGCCCATTCCGTTTGGGAAATACCTCCTCCTCGACCGCATCAACATCGGCGGTATGGCGGAGGTGTGGCGCGGAAAGATGTTCGGCGCGGGAGGTTTCGAGCGCCTCGTCGCCATCAAGCGCATCCTCCCCAACATCGCCGAGGACGACGAGTTCATCTCGATGTTCATCGACGAGGCGAAGATCAGCGTCCAGCTGAACCACGCCAACGTCGCGCAGATCTACGAGCTGGGGCAGATCTCCAACAGCTACTTCATCGCGATGGAGTACATCCCCGGCAAGGACATGCGGGCCATCTTCGACCGGTGCCGGAAGAAGGGTGAGCCCGCTCCCGTGCCGCTGGTGGCCTTCGTGGTGGCCAAGATGTGCGAGGGCCTCGACTACGCCCACCGTAAGAAGGACAACCTGGGCAGGGACCTGAACATCGTCCACCGCGACATCTCGCCCCAGAACGTCCTCATCTCCTTCGAGGGCGAGGTCAAGGTCATCGACTTCGGTATCGCCAAGGCGGCGGGCAAGGCGACCAAGACGCAGGCCGGCATCCTCAAGGGCAAGTTCGGCTACATGAGCCCGGAGCAGATCCGCGGCATGCCGCTGGACCGCCGCTCCGACATCTTCGCCATCGGCGTGTGTCTCTACGAGATGCTCACCGGCGAGCGGCTCTTCGTGGGCGACAGCGACTTCAGCGTGCTGGAGAAGGTGCGCAAGGCCGAGGTGCCGCCGCCCTCCACCTACAACCGGCGCATCCCC